>DYFX01000042.1 GCA_020724945.1 Candidatus Paceibacter sp. | reverse complement strand
GGGCTCGGTTCGCGCAATCGAGGTCACGCACGGCGCGAACGGATGGCACCCGCATCTGCATTTGCTTGTGCTGACTGAGGCGTGGAGCGACGCGGACCGGGAGTCTCTCGCGCGAGCGTTCGACGCGGCCGTGCGTCGCGAGGCTGAGCGGATAGGTGTCCTATACTCGCGCGTCGCTCCGGCGCGCGGCGTCGCGCTGCGATGGTCGAACGCTCGCGCGACGCAAGCTGAGATAGACCGCTCAGGCTATCTCTCGAAACTCGGCTGGGAGATGACGGGGGCGGCGGGAAAGGGCACACCGCAGTTTGCGATTGCAGAGCGCGCCGCCGGCGGCGACGCACGCGCCGCCGAGCTTTGGGGTGAGTACACGTCCGCGATGAAAGGCGTGCGCGCGATTGAATGCGACGAGCGCGCGGCCTCGTTCGCGACGATGCATCAAATCATCGAGGGCGCCGGAGTCGACGGCGCGGACGTTGTGGAACCCAAAGAGACGCGCGTGGAGATTGGACCGTTTCGGTTGCTCGAATTGCGCGACGCCGAAAAGAGAGTGCCCACAATTACGCGCGACGTGCTGCTAGAGGCCGCGCGCGCCGGCCCCGACCCTGAGCGGGTGTACGCGGCGTTCGACCGTCTAGTGCGCGCTGCGATTGAAAGCAGGCCGGCCGGCCGTGCTACGCTCGCAGCATGAGCGACGCGCGCAACGGCTACACGATTCCCAAGGGCACGCCGTTTTGGGACGAGCTGCCCGCCGATAAGGGCGTTTCCACCTGCGACGGATACCTGTCCGATGACTGGGGCGTCGCGCCGGAAGGTATCTTGCGCCACGAAGGGCACTTCATCCGCGTCTCAATCAACGGGGCGCCGCTCTGGTTGCCGGAAGATTCGTTGCACGTGTCCGTGCTCGGCGACGATTCGGACGAGGCGACCCGATGGGATGCGCTCGCGTCGCAGCTCGCGGCGCTCGAAGCGGCCGCCAAGGTAACCGGAGACGATGACGCGCCGCCGGCGGCGACCGACCCCGCGGGACAGGTGTCCTATCTGGACGGAGCGGCGGAGAAGATTCGAGGCGCGTGGAACGCGGCAAAGAATCTGCCGGCGACCGCGAAGAAAAAAGTGAAAGACGCGGCCGGTCGCGCGCTCGATACGGCGCGCGAGCTGGCGCGCGACGTGGAGCGCGGAACGCGCAAGCTCGGCGGCGAGCTTCACGACAAGGCCGTTGCGGTCAAGGACAAGCTGAAAACGGTTGCGACGGATGTTGGCGTCGGCGTGCTCGCGTTCGGCGGGTTGAACCTCGCGTTGCTCGCACTCGGCGCATGGTGGCTCTTGAAAGATGAGGGCCGCCGCGAGACCGCGAAGCGTGCCGTGCTCTCGTTGTGAGCGGCAAACCCGCCACATTTGTGGCGATGTTGCGGCGCACCGGGCGCGGCTGTAGCGTGTAGCGATGCCCACCCGGAACTCTAAAGGTCAATTCGTCAAGCGCTCGGCTGCGCTTGCCCGCCGCACCGGTGGGCATATCGCGGTCGCAGGAAAACGCGTCGGTCGCCACGCTCGCAGCGCTGGCCGTGCCGCGCTGTCAACGAGTCACGTGTCCGGCCCCATCATGGTGGCCGCGTTCATCGGCTACGCGAAGAAAAAAGGCTGGACCGAAAAGGTTCCCATCGTCGGAAAGATGGCGGACGAGCTTGGCGAGGACCTCGCCATCGCGGCGCTCGGTTTCGTCGCCCTCAAGATGAACGTCGTTCCGCCGAGCATGCGGAAGCATGTCGTCAACCTCACCCTTTGCGCGGCCATCCTCGCGGCGCACGAGGCCGGCGAGACCGGGCACATCCAGGGTTTCAGCAAGAAAGAGGAGACGACGGAGGCGAAGACGAGCGGCATCGCCGACGATGACGTTCAGGGCACCGGCCGGCGCCGCGCTGCCTACGAAGTGAAGGCCTACGAAGTGAAGTGACCGTATAGGTCACGTGTCCGAATCAAGAAAGGAACATCGAACATGTACGGTCACGATTTCGCGGTGGTGGGCTACGACGACGACGGGGAGGAAATCATCGGGCTCGTCCCGCGCGGGCGCGGTGGCTACGGCCAGCGCGCCGGCTACGGCGGCCGGGGGATGCAGGGTGGCGGACGCCACACCATCCAGCGCGGCGCAGCGCAGATGCCGGGGCGCGGCGGAATGCCGGGTTACGGCGGCGCGCACCTCGCGCAGCAGACGGCGGCGCTCGGTCTCGTGCCGCGCGCACAGCGCGGCGCTCGCGCACCATCCCGGGATGCAGCCCGGGCCGATGGGCATGCAGTTCCCGCAGGGGACGCCGATGCCGGATTGGTTCCAAAGCGCGCTCGGTGTGAGCCCGCCGATGGAGCTGATGAACGTTCTGCCGCTGACCCCGGAGACGAACACCGGCATCTTTTCTCCGACCGTGACGACCATCAAGTACTCGGCGCGTCCGCAGCGTCCGTTTCGCGGTGAGCGTCCGGTCGCCAACCCGGTCAAGTCCGCCGGCGTGACGACGGCCACGACGCTCACGTGTCAGCCGATTTTCGTCGGCGTCATTCCGCAAGCGGTGGAGATCGGAAACACCGACATCACCGAATGGGCGCCCACCTCGTTCGGCGTCCGCCTCGCGATGACGGACGCGGCCCAAGGCACGCTCGTTTCGGTTCAGGTGAGCGTGACGGGCACGGCCATCCCGGTGGGCGAGACCATCACCCTTTCCGGCATCACGATTTACGGCCGCGCGCTCGCGTGAATCCGTAGCAGTCGGACATATGTCCGATTGACTCCCAACCCCGACGCCGGCGGAAAACCGCCGGCCCGGGGTTTCGGAGTCAGGAGAGAAGAAAATGGCAAACGACCAGACCCACGAAACCCCCGCGCCGGCGGCCAAACCTCCGTTCGACCAGTTGGCGCTCGTCGCGGCCGTGCTCTTGCCCGGTATCCAGCGCACGGACGCGCGCGAGCGCGCTCGTCTCGCCGTCGCGCAAGCGTGGCACGTTCTGGACGAGGCGGCCGCGTTCCTTCCGCCGGAGCTCGCTCCGGTCGAACCCAAGAAGTAAAAAGACACGTGTCCGATTGACCCCGACGCCGGCGGAAAACCGCCGGCCCGGGGTTTCGGCGTCAAAGGAGAAAGAGACAATGCGAATCGCGCTCACGGTTCCGGCGGATAGTGTGGACGAGCGCACCTTGGGCGCCGCTCTCGAAGCGGCCACGGAGGTGGCGCAAACGCAAATCGAACGAGGCCGGACGCAACCTCTTTCCGATGCCATCTCGGGCGGCCTCCGTTGGTCGCCGGAGCCGAATCCCCCGGGCGAGGAATCGTTCGACATTCCGCAAACCCAAGACGAGCGCGGGTGGGCGGACTGCGACGATTTGGCGCCGCGATGGGCCGCCGAGCTGCGCGCGAGCGGCGTCGACCCCGACGCAACCCCCATCGTCTACCGGTCCGGCCCGGACCGGTGGCACGTCGTTGTCGAGCGCGGCGACGGCACGATTGAGGACCCCTCGCGGTGGGCTGGAATGGGACAGGTGGCCGGCGGCCGGATTCCCGTGCTCAAGCCCATGGGCGACTCGGGTAAGCTCGTCGTCGGTTTCGAGCCGTCCGGCCGTGGCGTGCGCGCTCGCTTGGACGTTCCCGTGCTCGGCCACGATGGTTCCGGCGTTTCGGTGCAACGATTCGGCGCGGACGCGTTCGATGCGCTCGAACGTGCGACGCGCGCGGCCGGCGTGCTCGCGATGTGGGGTGCGCCGGATGATGTGCTCGCGCGCCTCGCGGCGCTCGGTTCCGCCATTCGCGGCGAGGAAGGCGACTTTTCGGCATACGGTCCGTTCATCGCGGACGTGGCCGGCGCGTTCGACCTCGGACAAGCGGCGGACCTCGCGGCAACGCTCGTCGACCCGTTGGGCTTGCGCCACCTCGCGGCGCCGCTCGCGCAAGAGTTCGTCCAAAGCTACGCGACGAGCCTCGCGAACAAGGGCGCCGGCGCCGGCGCGAAGACGAACACGAAGACGCCACCGGCATCGACGGTGGGCGCGACCCCGCGCACGACGAGCGCCCGCGGCGGCGCTGGCGGCCGCGGAGCTGCGCGAGGCGGAGGCGGAGGCGGCCGCACGTCGTCCGCGCGAGGCGGAGGCGGAGGCGGCCGCCAGGGCGGCCGCACGACGCAACCCGCGGCGCCGCAATTCGACCCCACGATGCACTCGTTCGTCGACCCCGACACCGGCCTCCCCATCGACCCTGTGACGGGCTTTCTCTACGACCAGTCGACCGGCCTCTATTACGACCCCGACAGCGGAAACATGATGGACGCCACGACGCACATGATTTTCGACGCGACCGGAAACGGCCTCGGCATGTACCAGGGGCCGCCCCCGGTGCTTTCGCAGCTCCAACCCCCGGGCGGCGCGTTCGGCGCCGGCGCCGGGTACGTCACGCCGGCGGCCGGCTACGGCCTCGCGCCGGGTTACGCGCCGCAGCAATACTCGTTCGGTGGCGGCCCGGTCGCTCCGGGGCCGTCGTCCACGTCGTATCCGACCGGGTACTACGGTTATTAGGACAGGTGTCCTAATGAACGGGAGCAACGGCCGCGGTCCCCTGCCTAGCCCGGAGCAGATTCGGGCGTATTGGGCGAACATGCGCGCGCAAGCGATGCAAGCGCAATTCGCCCATGCGCAGGGGGCGGCCGCCGGTCGAATCGGACAGCCGTACGCGCCGCCGGAGCTGCCTCCGGCCATCCCTCAGCCGATGCCATGGGGCAACTATCCGTTTCCCACGGGACAGAGCGCAAGCGTTCCGCCGGCGGGCTGGGAGCAGCAGCCGCAACGGCCAGTGGAGCAATATCGGAAGGACCAAGAGGTCATCCGGTGGGGTGACACCTCGAAGATTGAGCTGACCTCGAACCCGCTCGCGTCCACCTCGAAAGCCGGCGGGTATGTGCTCGATTGCCAGCTCTGGCGGCCGTCCGTTTGTCTTATTCGTCTGAGCGTGACGACGGATGCGATTACGGCGCTCACGGCCTCGTGGGTCTGTACGTGGAACCTCACCATCGGCGTCGGCTCGTCGTCGCAACCGAAGCAACGTCAAGTGCAGATTGCGCCGGTGAGCGACCCCACGGTGGACACTGACTTGCTACTCCAATGGCCGGTGCAACTTCTCCGCGTCCAAGCGAACGTCACCATCGGCGCGCTTGCTACCCAATCGGTCATCGTGCACGCGACGGCGCACGTTTCTCCCATCTCGAATTTTGAGGGCATCACGCGATGAACAAGGTGGAGCTTTCGCGATGGCTCGCAGGGCATCGGCCGGCGCCGGCGCGCGTGTGCGCGGTGGACGAGAAGGGCGCCGAGCATCCGATTTCGCTCACGCGCGGAAACCATCGTTGGATTCGCGCGGCGAATCTTCTGCTGGAGCTGCGCGCGGTGAGCGTGCGTCTGTACGACGGCTCCGGCAACCTCGGAGGCTCGTGCGACATCGACGGCGACGACGCGCCTCCGCCGGCGGCGCCGCTGCCGCAACACTCGCCCATCCAACTGCCTCCGATGCAAATGCAAGCGTCTCCGCTCGCGTCGAATCAAAACGAGTTGGCGCTACTCATGGGCGCATTCTCGGAGGCGATTCGTTCGGCCATCCGCGACGTGTCCACGACGCAAGCGGAGGCCGTGCGCGCCGTCGCGCGAGACATCGCGCAAACGCAAGCGGAGGCACACAAGGCCGCATTTCAGGAGTTGAAAGAGGTGGCCAAGATTGCAGTCGAGCGGCTCGTTGCGGTGGAGCAGCTCGCGCACGAGGCGCTCGAACGTCGACAGCAAGACTTGGACGAGCGCGAGCGCGACGTGCCCGGAAAGGGCGAGGAGGGCCTAAACGCGATTGTCGGTCCGCTGATGCAAGCGGCCGGCCCCGAAATCGTGAAGCGGCTACTCGCCGCGGACGGACCGAGCAATGGCGCAGCGAAGTAAAAGCGGCGGCCTCTTGATTCTTCTCGTGCTCGGCGCGGTGTTGCTCGCGCGCAAGTCGAAAGACGCAGGGATAGCCAACATGAATCTCACGGGTACGAAGGTCGAACCCCAAAAATCATGGTCCGGTCAAACGTCCGATTGGGCGCGGACGCGGTTCGGCGCCGCGCTGGCCGAAGTAAAAAAGCGATGGGGCGCGGACTACGACGACAAGCAAGCGCGCGACGTTGCACTTTCGATTCTCACGCATTGGTCAATCGAAACGGCCGCCGGCGCAGCGGAGTGGAACTACAACGTCGGCAACATCACCGCGGTGGGCAAACAGACATATTTCCTTTTGCGCGACATCTCCGGCGATGTCCTGCCGTTCCGCGCGTTCGACTCAATCACCGATGGTGTGGCCGCGTACTTCGACCTTCTTTCGACGCTCCGCTATCAGGCGGCCGCAAAGAAACTCTCCAACGACCCGACCGAGCCAGATTGGTACGTGCAACTCGGAAAGTCGGGTTGGTTCGACCCGACGAAAGCTCAGCCGCCTAGCACGTGGGAGCACGCGGCCGCGGACTACGCCGCGCGCCGTGCCAACCTCGCGCAATACGCGGCAGGATAGGTGTCCTAATGGCGGTCCAATACATCCAAGGAGAGATGACGGCTGACGGGCAGGTGGCCGTGACCGGCCTCGGAACGCCGGCATCGGGAGGCCACACCTACGCGCTTCTGTCCGCCGAGTTCAACGCGGACCAGTTGGACGTGTTGGCGCCGCTGATAGCAGCCGGACAGTTGCCCGCAACTGGTACGGCCCCTGTCATCATCGAGGGTTTCGGCGGAGGCATGGGAGGTGGCGGAGGTGGCACCGGCGGAGGCGGCAGCGACGGCGACGGCGCGGACGGCGGAGCGTCCGCGCTCTATCAGAGCGTGTCCGTTGTCGTGAACCTCGCCGTGGCGCTCGACGTTCACATCGGCGCCGGCGGCGCCGGAAACGTCACGGACGGCACGGCCACGCGAACACCTCCGCTCGCCGGAACCCCCTCGCGCGTCGTGCAAGGGACGAACGTGCTCGCGGCGTTCGGTGCGGCGACGCTCACCGCGAACGGCGCCGCCGGCGGCGCGGGTTCGTCGGGCTCGTCGGGCGCCGGAGGCGGAGGCGGCGCATCGCCCGCGTACGGCTCGCAGGGCGACTCGTTTCTAGGTCCGGGTGGTCCCTCGTTCGTGTGGCTCGGAGGCGCTGGCGGCGCCGCAGGGGCCGCCGGAGCTGGGGGCGGAGGCGGAGGCGCCGGCGCGCGCGGCTCGTCGTCTGGTGGGGCGACAGGAGGCAAGGGAGGCGATGGCTCCGCTGTGGGCGCACCGGGCGGCGCGGGTACGGACGCGACCGCAAACACCGGCGGAGGCGGAGGCGGAGGCGGAGGCGGTTCCAACACGGGCACGACGGCCGGAGGCACCGGCGGCGCCGGCGGTTCCGGGTGGCTGAAGCTCACGGTGCTCGTGCAAACGAGCTAGGGTATCCCGCGAGGGATAGGCGCGAGCTCGCGCGCCGGTGTTGAATGATTCCGCGCGGTTAGGTCGCTTTTCTCGAGCTGGCGATCGCAGCGTGTCCGATTGCTTGCACGAATAGGACATCCGTCCTATAGTGCCTCGCATGAGACACATCCCCTATTGCCTCGCGCTCGCGCTCGTCGCGTGCGGAGGCACAACCCCGAACCCCAACCCCAACCCGGACGCCGGCGACGCCGGCGCCGTCGACGTCGACGACGCGGCCGCGGACGCCGGCGCGCGAGTCTGCTACGAGCCGTCAACCCCGCTGCGCGCCTACTCGTGCGACGCGGAAGCCGATTGCTCCAACTGTCCTACGAGCTGCGACGTTCCCGGGCTTGACGCGGCCGCCGGCGCCGGAGAGTGCAAGTGAGCGCCGGCCTCCGGGACACCATCCCCGCGCCGCCGGCGACCGAAACGCCGGCCGGACCGACGACGACGGACATTGACGAGGTTGGACGCCGGCGGCCGGAGTGGTCGCAGCTTGAACACCTCGTTACGGGTGCGCGGCAACGTGGCTTCACGTCCGCGCAATGCGAGTACCTCACCTCGTGCATCGGCATCGCATGGGCCAAAGGTAGTTTCGCCGCGGAAGCTCGCGCGCTGGACGAGCTGCGCGAGCTGGCGGCCGTGGCGCCGCGAGGGGGCGCCCGATGACGGTCGAAATCACGGCGGAGGAAGAGTTTCGCGCGCGCCTCTACCAACGTCACGACAGAACAGCTCCGTGACACCTTCGGCTCTTTGCTCGATGGTGTGGCGGCGCTCGAAGCATCGGAGAAAGGACAGTTGACCTAATGGCATGCTGGCTATGTGGAATCGAACAAGGGTTGCGAACGAACAAGCTGATTTCCGCGAGCGAAACCCCGTACGAGTGCGGCATCCGTCGCGGCCTCGTGGGTGGCTTCACTCTTGCGGAACGCATCTCGGCCGGACGCATCGCGGCTTTCACGCCGTGCGACAAGCATCAAACGCAGTTGGACGAGGCGCGGGCGCTTCTGACGCTCACGCTGGATGAACGAAACTAGGACAGGTGACCTAATGACTGCCAAAACGACCGATGTTCCCGTTCCCCACCGCAACGGCCGCGGTGGGCGCGCTCTCACGTGGCCGGAGCCGTGGCGCCGCCTCGCGGCGGCCGCCGGTGGGGTGGACGCGCTGGCCTCCAACCTCTCCACCTCGCGCCGCCATCTCCAACGGTGGGCGCTCGGACACAACGAGCCAAGCGGCCTCGCGCGCCTCGCGCTAGGTGTCGTCTGTCAGAAGCTTTCGGTCAAGTGTCCGATTGCATCCGACCGATTCAAGGGCACGGAAGCCGAGCGGCCGCGCGCAAAGCGCGCTGTGAAAACGTCCGCCGCGAGGCGGACTGCCCGGAGGGCAAAGGCTCCGCAGAAACGCGCAGCTCGCGCCAAAACCCCGTCCAAGCGGCCCGTCAAGAGGAAGCCGAAACGCAAGCCATCCGCCCCCTAACAGCCGTCCGCCGAAGGGCGCCGGCGGCGACCCCCGCGCCGGCCGCCGGCGCCCCTTGGAAGATACGCAAGCTCTGTTGCCACAATGACGACTCAGACCGAAAGGACCATGCCAATGACCGACGAATTAGACGTGGAATTTCAACGGATAGCGGGCGCGTTGCTCGGGGGAATCGGGCTTCCCACGGACGACGATACGAGGCGCCATTTGCTCGCGGCGGCGCTGCGCGAGGCCTACACCACCGGAATGCTCTACGGCGTGGAGCTGGCGGCCGCGGGGTTGCAGCTCGCGAGCGCGCTGGACGCACTGCCTGAGCCTCCGCCGCACGCGCCGGAGTGCCGTTGCGCGGACTGTCAACCCCAAAAAGAAACCCCCGACGCGGGAGGGAGAGCCACCGCATCGGGGGTTGACGAGTGAAGCGGGTTTGCCGCACGCTCGGGTCTGCTACCGACCGTGTGGAAATCTAACACCGACCCAATCCGATTGCGAGCCCTAATGAGACACGCTCGCGTGTCGACGGGGCGCGCCTGTCAGTGTGGCATAGTGCGCCGCGGACGGGCCGAGCTTGTGATTTCGGAGCCCGGACCCTCGCGCTCTGCGCGATGGTCCGGCCTTGTCACGTGTCAGTCGGTCCATTCCTGCCCGGTGTGCGCCGCGAAGATTCGCACCCGCCGCGCCTCGCAGGTGCGCGCGGCAGTCGAGGAAGGGCGCCGCCAAAACCCCGGACATCGATGGCGGATGCTCACCGTGACCGTGCGCCACGACTCCGGCATCCCGCTCCGAAAGCTGCGAACCCTCGTGCTCGGCGCGTGGCGTCGCGCGCGCCAGCGCGGGACGATTCAACGCATCTGGAAGGCGAAAGTTGCGGGCTCGGTTCGCGCAATCGAGGTCACGCACGGCGCGAACGGATGGCACCCGCACCTGCATTTGCTTGTGC
>DYFX01000041.1:4143-10464 GCA_020724945.1 Candidatus Paceibacter sp. | reverse complement strand
AGGTCGCGTTCGTGAACCTCGAATCGGAACACGCCTGGGATTTCCTCGACGCGCCGGCCGACAAGAAATACGGGTTCCTCGCCGACGGCGCCGGGAAGGAGGCAGGCAAGGCGAGCTGGCCGATGGCCGTCGTGAAGGCGCTCGACGTGAAGCTCGAGGCCGCGGGTTCCTCGTTCACCGTGCGCGAGACGCGGTTTTCGCTGAAGATGCCCGGCCGGTACAACGTGCTGAACGCGCTGGCCGCCGTCTCCGTCGGCCTCTCGCAGGGCATCCCGCTCGAGACGATGGCGCGGGCGCTCGCGAAGGTCGACAATGTCCCGGGCCGTTTCGAACGCGTCGACGAAGGCCAGGATTTCGCCGTCATCGTCGATTACGCTCCGGAGCCGGAGTCCCTCCGCCAGGTCTACGCCGCCATCGACCGCATGCCGCGCAAGCGCCTCATCCATGTCCTCGGCTCCGCGGGCGGCGGACGCGATGTCGCGCGGCGCCCGATCCTCGGGCGCATGGCCGGCGAGAAGGCCGACATCGCCATCGTCACGAACGAGGACCCGTACGACGACGATCCCGGCCTCATCATCGGACAGGTCGCCGCCGGGGCGATCGAGGCCGGAAAGCGGGAGGGGGAGACGCTCCTCAAGATCGAGGGTCGGCGCGAAGCCATCCGCAAGGCGGTCATGCTGGCCGGTCCGGGCGACATCGTGCTCCTGACCGGCAAGGGGGCCGAACAGGCCATCGTCGGACGCGGCGGCAAGCTCACGCCCTGGGACGAGCGCGCCGTCGCGCGCGAGGCGCTCCGCGAACGGCTCGGCAAGGTGTAGACTGATACGGTATGGCACTCGAACGACGGCTCGGACTCAAGGACGACGAGAGCCTGCTCGCGGTCGCGCGCGCGGCGCCCGTCACGATGATCCTGCCCGGCATCCTCGTCGCCGCGCTGGTCTTGGCGCCGTTCTTCTTCCTGGTCCCGCTCCTGCGGCTGGAACTGCTGGGGAAGATCCTGATCGGCCTTTCGGAATTCCTCGGCGTGTTCTTCGGCGCGCGCGGACTGGTCAAATGGCGGCTCACCATCCTGGCCGTCACCGAGCGTCGCGTCATCATCGTGCGCCAGGACGGTTTCTTCGACCGGCATGTCACCGAGATCCCGTTCTCGCGCATCCAGGAGGTCGCCTATCGCGTGAGCGGCATGGGCGCGACGCTCTTCCGCTACGGCACCTTGCTCATCGAGTCCGCCGGCAGCGACGAACCGCTCGCGATGGAACGCGTCCCGCACCCGGCGCGGCTCCAGGACCTCATCACCGAACTCCAGGGGAGCGACGGCGGGCGCGGCGGCTTCGGCGACATCCTGCACGCCGTCTCGCGCATGGACGCGCGCAAGCTCGGGCTGCTCAAGGCCGAGGTCGAACGCGCGTCGCGCGCGCTTCCTCGGGACGAGCGCGCGTGATACGATCGAGTCGCCTATGCGGAAGAAAGACCGACCCGAAGGCCGCCTCGGCTTGCTGGTCGTCGGACTGGCCGTTTTCGCCGTCCTGGCGGGCGGCGCCTTCGTCCGCGAGACCTTGCGCGCGCGGCAGATCGACGGCGAGATCTCGGCTTTGAAGGCCGAGGCCGAACGGCTGCGCGTCCGCAACTTCGAGATCTCCGCGCTCGAATCCTCGCTCTCGAGCGGGGAATTCCTCGAACGCGAGGCGCGCGTGAAGCTCGGGCTCCAGAAGGAGGGCGAGCAGGCCGTCGTCGTGCGCAGGGAAGCGGAGCGTCCGGCGCCCGGTGCGGAAAGCGAAACGGCCGAGGCGCTCCCGGCGTGGAGCAACGCGAAGAAGTGGTGGACCTATTTCACGGATCCCGAAGCCTTCAGGAACTATGTCGCCATCGCAGGCACAGCCGAACATCCGTCATCATATTCCCGCTGAACCCCGCCGCCGCACGGCGTGGATCGTCGGGGGCGCCGCCGTCGCGGCGCTCGTGCTTTTCGGTTTCGGCCTGTACCGCTACGGCTGGAAGGGCGGCGTCACGCAAGTCATCACGAAAGTCCTGCCGTATCCCGCCGCCATCGTCGAGGGCCGCGTCATCCGCTATTCGGAATATCAGGAGGATCTGGCGGTCCTCGAGCGGTTCTATGAGGCCGAACGCGCGCGCGCCGTGCCCGGTTCGGTCTTCCCTTCGCGGGAGGAGCTGAAAGCGCGCGTGCTCGACCGCCTCATCAAGGACGAGCTCGCCGAAGCGCTGGCCGAACGGTACGGCGTCGCCGTCAGCTCCGACGACGTGAAGGACACCTACGAATCGACGATCCTCGAGCAGGCGTCGCTCGACGCCGCCGGCGGCAAGGCGCGCGCGGAAGCCCGCGCGGCCGAGACCCTCGAGCAGCTCTATGGCCTGCGCCCGTCGCAGTTCAAGACGCGCGTCCTGCATCCGTTCCTCATCCGGCAGAAGCTCGAAGCGGCCATCCAGGGCGACGAGGAACTGAACGCCGAGAAGCGCAAGAAGGCCGAAGCGGCCCTCGAGGAGCTCCGGTCCGGCAAGGCGTTCAAGGAGGTCGCGCTCGCGTACAGCGAGGATCCGGCCGTCACGGCCAACGGGGGCGACCGCGGCATGATCGGCCGGGGACTCCTCCCGCCGGAAGTCGAAGCGGCCGCCTTCGCCCTGCAGGACGGCGAGACGAGCGGCGTCGTGAAGAGCGTGTTCGGCTACCATGTCCTCCGGGTCGCCGCCCGCCAGGCATCGTCCGGAGAGACGGCCAAGGTACACCTCCACGAGATCCTCATCCGTCCTATCCAGCTCGACGACTACCTCGAGGTCCAGCGGAAGACGGCGTCCATCATCATCTTCGTCCAGTAGCTGGGGATTGACGGACGGACGGCGTTTCGATACCCTATGCCTGTCGAAAACGCCGGCCCGTACGCGCCCTGCGCGGGTATAGTACATCGGTAGTATGCGACCTTCCCAAGGTTGAGAGACGGGTTCGACTCCCGTTACCCGCTCCACGCCACCTTAGCTCAGCCGGTAGAGCAATGCTTTCGTAAAGCAGAGGTCCGGGGTTCGATTCCCCGAGGTGGCTCCATGATGAAACACGGCTCGATGCCGTGTTTTTTCGTGCCGTGACTTCTGCTATACTGTGGGCATGATTCGCCTCAAGAACGTCAGCAAGATGTACGGCCCCGGCATCGTCGGGGTCAAGAACGTCAACCTGCATATCCGGCCGGGCGAGTTCGTGTCCATCGTCGGGCAGAGCGGCACCGGCAAGTCCACGCTGGTGAAGCTCCTGATCGCCGAGGAGGCGCCGAGCGGCGGCTCGATCCAGGTCGGCGGCTGGGAGATCGGCCGCATCCGCGACAAGGACGTGCCGGCGCTCCGCCGACAGATCGGCGTCGTCTTCCAGGACTTCAAGCTGCTGCCCAAGAAGACGGTCTACGAGAATGTCGCCTTCGCCCTCGAGGTCGCCGGCGCGCCCGGCCGCCGCATCCGCGAGGTCGTGCCGCATGTGCTCCGCATCGTGAACCTCGCCGGCAAGGAGGACCGCTATCCGAAACAGCTTTCCGGCGGCGAGCAGCAGCGCGTCGTCATCGCGAGGTCGCTCGTGCACCGGCCGAAGATCATCGTCGCCGACGAGCCGACGGGCAACCTCGACTCGATCCATACGCGCGAGATCGTCGACATCTTCCGCAAGATCAACGAGTTCGGCACCACCATCGTGATGGTCACGCACAACCGCGAGGTCGTGAACGCGCTCCGCAAGCGCGTGCTCACCATCCACGCCGGCGAGATCGTCGCCGACCACGAGGAAGGCAAATATCTCATCTAGCACCCTGAAGGAGGAGCATGATCCTTTCCACCGCGCGCGTCGTAAAATTCGCCTTCAAGGATTTCTGGAGGAACCTGGGATTGTCGCTCATGACGATCTCCATCCTCATCCTGACCTACTTCTCGCTCAACCTGCTGGTGATCGTGAACTTCTTCACCGACGCCGCCATCCAAGTGATCGAGGACCGGGTCGATGTCTCCGTCTACTTCGGTCCTGAAGTGTCGGACGAGCGCGTGCACGGTGTGCGCGGCAACCTGACCTCGCTGCCGGAAGTGAAGGACATCGTCTTCATCTCGCGCGAAGAGGCGCTCGAGACCTTCAAGCGGAACCACGCCGACGAGCCGGAGATCCTCGCCGCGCTCCAGGAAGTGGGGGAGAACCCGCTCGGTCCGGTGCTGGTCATCAAGGCCAAGGACGCAGGGCGCTACGGCCCGATCCTCGAGGCGCTCGAGAGCCCCGCCATCAAGAGCCTGGTCGAGGACAAGACGGTCCAGGACCACCGCGTGCTGATCGAGCGGCTGACTTCGGTGACCGCCAAGGTCCAGCGCGCCGCGCTCGGGCTCTCGCTCGTCTTCGCGCTCATCTCGCTCCTCATCGTCTTCAACACCATCCGCGTCTCCATCTACATCCACCGCGAGGAGATCGCCATCATGCGGCTGGTGGGCGCTTCCAGCAATTTCGTGCGGAGCCCGTTCCTGATCGAGACCGTGCTGTTCAACCTCATCTCGCTCGGCCTCGTGGCGGCGCTGGTCTTTCCCGCGCTGAATGTCATCGAGCCGGCGGCGCGCGCCTTCTTCGACGCCGAAGTCGGCGTGACGGCCTACTACCGCGATCACTGGATGACCATCTTCGGCTACCAGCTCGGCGCGGTCACCTTCCTGTCGCTCGTCGCCACCGCGCTCTCGATGCGGCGGTACCTCAAGAAATAGCGGATGCGGAAACGGCGCCGTCAGGCGCCGTTTCCTTTTTCCCACTTCTCCTCGAACACGCGGTGGATCTCCTCGTCGTCCATGCCGAAGTGGTGGCCGATCTCGTGGATGAGCGTCTCGCGGATGACGCGGAAGACATCGCCGTCCGTGTCCTCGGCCTCGTCCTCGATGGGGCCCTGGAAGAGGAAGATGCGGTCGGGGAGCATCCCGCTCGTGTCGTACGGCAGATCCACCTGCGAGACGCCCTCATAGAGACCGAGGATATCGCCGCCCTCCTCGCCCTCCTCGAGACCGACGGCGTTCTGCTCGTCGGTCGGCCAGTCCTCGATGACGATGCCGACATTGCCGAGGCGCGCGCGGAAGCGCAGGGGAATCGAGGCGAAGGCGCGGTCGGCGAGCGCCTCGAACGCGTCGCGGCTCATCGGGCCGCGCCGGCCAGGACGGCCTGGCTGATGAAGAACGCCCCGTACAGCGCGAGCAGGACGGCGCCTTCGGCGCGCGTGAGCTGGCGGCCGGTCCAGCTGAAGACGGCGAGCGCTCCCAGCAGGATGACATAGGCGGCGATGAGGCCGAGATACCCCGCGCCCGTGGCGATGGCGAGCGGCTTCAGGAAGGCGAGGAAGCCGATCAGGAGGATGTTGGCCATGGCCGATCCGAAGAGGTGATGGACGGAAAGGTCGCCCGCGCCGCGGCGCCAGGAAGAGATCGCCACGGAAATCTCCGGAAGGTTCGTCCCGACGGCGAAGAGCAGGAGACCGACCAGGAAGGCGGGCACGATCGGGTAGATGCCGAGCAGGTACTCCGTCAGGCGCACGATCAGGTCGGACGAGACGACGACGGCGATGGCGCCGAGCGCGACGGTCAGGACATCGCGGCGCCGCTCGCCGGAGGTGCTGATGTCCACGGTGATGGCCGGCATTCGGCTGTCGCGCCAGAAGAATCCGACGATGAGCAGGGCATAGCCCGCGATGAGCCCCGCGCCGTCGAAGGCGTCGAGGCGTCCGTCGCGTCCCAGCAGCAGCGGCAGGAGCAGGTAGGCGGCGATGAAGGAGAGCGTCGCGGCGTCGCGCCGATCGATCTCCACCTTCCGGTTCAGCACCAGGTTGATGCCGAGCACGAGGCCGAGGATGACGGGGATGCCGCCGATCAGGTTGCCGAAGGAGACGGCCGGCACGCCCAGGACCACCGCATTGACGGCGATGGCCACCTCCGGAAGCGTCGTGAAGACGCCGAGGATGAAGCCGAGCATGCCAACCCATGCCGATCCCGACGCCGAGCCGCTTCGCCAGGTGGCGCAGGCTCTCGACGACGACATCGGCCGAACGGCCGAGGACATAGAACAGGCCGAGGATGGCCGCGATCGCGAAGAAGGTCGTCATATGCCGGCATTCTAGCACGAAAAAAGCCTCTCCGATGAGCGGGGAGGCGGATCAGGCGGAGGCGCGTTCACGGACGCGGACGCGGCGGCCGTCGGGATCGCGAGCCGTGACGGCGCGGGTGCCGGAGGCGGCGTCGATGACGGCGACGGCTTCGAGCGGGGTGCCGAGCGCGGCGCTCTCGGCGAGGAAGCGGTCGAAGTCCTCGACCTCGACGATG
>DYFX01000041.1:0-4133 GCA_020724945.1 Candidatus Paceibacter sp. | reverse complement strand
GGATAGAACTCGACGAGGAGGCCTCCGAAGTCGCAGGAGTGATGCGTCGGACAGCCTTCGTGGCGCTCCTCGACGAGGTCGAGGCCGAGCGAGGCGTAGAAGCGGCGCGTGCCTTCGAGGTCGGCGGTCTTGAGGATCAGGATCGGTCGCATCGATGCCTCCTTGTCGGACGGGCGCAGTGTAAGCTTTCCCGGACCGCATCGTCTATACTGGAGGCATATGACCACACGCCTGCTCGTCGCGTCCCTGGCCTTGTTCCTGGCGGCTCCCTCCGCGCGGGCGGAGCTCGTGCTGCCCATCCGGTTCCCGGTCGACGGACCGGCGACCTTCACGGACACCTTCAACGACGGGCGCTCCGGCGGGCGATCGCACGAAGGCATCGACATCATGGCGGACAAGATGGTGCCGGTCGTCGCGGCCGTCGACGGACGCGTGCGTTGGATGACCGAGGAGGAAGCGTCCTACGGCTGGATGGTCGTCCTGGAGGACAACGACGACTACCAATATCACTATATCCACCTGAACAACGACACGCCCGGCACCGACGACGGGCAGGGCGGGCGCCAGCACGCCATCGCCTACGGCATCGAGCGCGGCGCGTATGTCTCGAAGGGCCAGCTGATCGGCTGGGTGGGCGATTCCGGCAACGCCGAATCGACGCCGCCGCACCTCCATTTCGAGATCCATCTTCCCGGCGGCATCGCCGTGAACCCGTACTGGACGCTGCTCGCCGCCGAGAGGCCGGGCGCCTTCCGGCCCGCCGATGTGCGCGAGGCCGTGACGACGATCGACATCGACAAGTCCCTCGCCGCGGGTACGGGTCCGGCGCCGTGCGTGGCCGGGTCGCTCATCCGTTCGGTCTCGAATCCCGCGGTCTACTATTGCGGCGCCGACGGCAAGCGCTATGTCTTCCCGAACCAGCGCGTCTACGATTCCTGGTATCCCGACTTCAGCGGCGTCGTGACGATCTCCGACGAGGCCATGGCCTCCGCCATGCTCGGCGGCAATGTCACCTACAAGCCGGGCGTCCGCATGGTGAAGATCACGACCGACCCGAAGGTCTACGCCGTCGGCCGCGGCGGCGTCCTGCGCCATGTGGCCACGCCGGAGCTCGCCGCCCAGATGTACGGCGCGTCCTGGGCCAAGCAGGTCCACGATGTTCCCGACGAGTTCTTCATCAACTACCGCATCGGCGACCCCGTCACGACGGCGGGATGAGACATGAAAGGAAAAGCGGCCACGCGCAGGTGGCCGCTTTTCCTTGGTTCGGGGACTTGGATTCGAACCAAGATTGACGGCTTCAAAGGCCGCTGTCCTACCATTGGACGATCCCCGAAGGCAGCCGAAGCGTATCGAAATATCGGTCTACGGTCAATCCGGCGTTGACCGACGCGTCGCGTGCCCGTATGGTGATGGCGCACGCACCTTCCACCGCGACGGAGGCATCGCCATGACGACAGCAGGACCCAAGACAGGACGCGAGTCCGCGTTCTTCAGGGAGCAGCTCGCGCTCATTCCCGAGCGGTACTCGCCGCGCGCCCATCTCGCCGCGACCGTCGGCATCGGCCTCGTGGCCATCGCGGTCGGCGCGCTCGCCATCGACGCGTTCCGCTGGATCTTCGTGCCCGTGGCCGCTGCCTTCCTCGTCTTCGCGAACTTCGTGGAGTGGGCGGCGCACCGCTGGATCCTGCATCGCCGGCGGCGCTTCCTCGAACCGCTCTACGACCAGCATGTCCCGCGGCACCACCGCTTCTATATCGACGGCGACATGGCGGTCGGAAGCCGGCGCGAGTGGCGCTTCGTGCTCATGCCCGCGCGCGGCGTACTGGCCATCGCCGTCCTGGCGATCCCGCTCGCGCTCCTCGTCGGCGCGCTCTGCGGCGCGGACTGCGGCTGGGTCGCGCTCATGACCGTCGGTTCGTACGCGTCGCTCTACGAGCTGATGCATCTCGCGTACCACCTGCCGGACGACCATCCGGTCCGCCGCGTGCGCACGACGCGCCGTGTCATCCGCTGGCTCTCGCGCCACCACGCGCATCACCACGATCCGCGCCTGATGCAGGACTGGAACTTCAATGTCACCGTGCCGCTGTGGGACTTCCTGCTCGGCACGAACCGCTGGGGCCGCAAGGCCCAGGAGCCCTAAGGCTCCTTTTTTCGTTTCAGGCGATGAGGACGGCGCCGGCGAAGAGGCAGGCGATGCCGACGACTTTGCGCGCCAGGAGGCCGGCGTCCAGCTCCTCCTTCAGGATGTCGGGCCGGTAGACGCTCAAGAGCGAGGTGAAGAGCAGGAGGAAGAAGGGGCCGGTGCCGATCAGCGCGTTCACCAGCGTCACATAGCCGGTCGAGGCCGCGAACAGGAAGAAGATGGTGACGATGGAGGTCAGGCCTTCGCTCGCGGCGGTCCAGGCCACGACGCGCCGGCCATGGCGCCGGACGGCCTGCAGGTAGGCTGGCGCGCCGGCGAACGCGGCCGGCAGGGCGACGAAGGCGACGCCGAGCTTGTTGTAGGCGAAGAGCGTCCAGTGATCGATCGTGCCGAGCAGGTGCTTCGAGACGACGGAGGAGGCGGCGATGCACAGCACGCCGAAGAGCATCCATGCCACGCCCTTGCTGAAGCGCCAGCCGCGCACGCGCTTGAGCGAAAGCAGGAGGGCGCCGAGCATCAGCAGGGCGACGCCGAAGTAGCGGTCGGGCGCGAAGACCTCGCCGAGGAAGACGGCGGCCAGGACCGCCGTCGCGAGCGGCACGAGCCCGTACAGCGGCGCGACGCGCGACGCCTCCTCCACCTTCATCGCGCGGAAGTACCCGAAGGTGGCGGCGGCGTAGGCGGCGCCCGTCGCGAGGGCGAGGGCGAGGACGGCCGGCGGCAGGCGCGGGACCCCCAGCGCGAGAAGCGCCGTCGCGCCCACCAGGGTCTCGATGGCGCCGAAGGCGAAGAACGAGCCCGACGGCCGGGCCATCCACTTCGACAGCACCGTCTTGTCGATGACATTGACGACGGCGACGAGGACGGCGGCGGTGAGCGCATAGGCGATCCAGGGGGCCATATGCCGACATCGTATCAAAAAACCCCGACGCATGGGCGTCAGGGCTGCGTGTCTCCGGCGGCTTCGGCGTAGAGCTCCTGCTTCCAGGCCTCGCGCTTGGCTTGCATGACCTGCTCGATCGGCGCGGCCTTGGCGTCCAGTTCGGAGGCCATCTCACGGACGAACAGCAGGACATCTTCGCGCTCCTGCACATAATCGCCGCCGTTGCGACGGCAGAAGATGATGTAGGACGGAATCTTGTCGATGATCTGGGAGATCTTCCTCTTCAGCACATCGCTGTCCGCCTTGTCATACGGGTCCTCGAGCTGGACCTCGAGCCGCTCGAGCTCGGTCAGATCATCCAGGACGGCCTTGGCCGTCTGGTGCGTCGCCTGGAAGACCTGGAGCTTCTCGAGCAGATCGCGATACTCCGCGTCCTTAGCGGCGAGCATCGCGCCGATCTTCCTGTCGATTTCCTCGGCCAGCTCGATGCGCAGGCCGAAGATCTCGTCATGATGCTCATCGAGTTCCCTGCGCTTGCGCTTCAGGCGTCCGCGCTCCGTCCGGATGGCGCGGAGCCTGCGACTGCCTTCGGTCGGCAGGAGCGAGAGCATCCATCGCCAGAAGCCGATGCCGGGCGTCGTCTCGAGGCGCTGGACGATTTCGCCGTCGGCGACATCGAGCTTGCGGAGCGCGAGCGCGAGCAGGCGGATGACATCGCGGACGGTGTCCGAGGACAAGTCGCCCTCGTAGCGCACACGGACGATGGCGTCCTGGATCGAGGTTTTCACGCCGTTCCAGTTGACCTCGAGGATGTCGTCGAGCGTCAGCTCCGTGAGCGAGGCGCCCCCGGTGAGCGTCAGGAAAGCGTGGCGCGCGTGCCTGTCCGCGTCGGCGCGCGGCCGGACGCGGGACGGGTGTACCTGCAGGCTGCGGGGCGGTTCTTGGACAGCGGCTTCTTTCGCCATGTGGCCTCCTTGGACGATCCGGTCATTGAAAGGGCGGCTGACGAACATACCAGTCTCACGCCCGCGCGTCAAGGGAACGAAAAACCCCGACGCATGGGCGTCAGGGCAGGAGGTCGGAGGCGTGGTACGCGCCGAC
>DYFX01000040.1:10370-10965 GCA_020724945.1 Candidatus Paceibacter sp. | reverse complement strand
TCAGTTGAGGGTGCCGTCGTGCGTGGACGCCCGGCGGCGGAGGATGTGGTACGCCTCGCTCAAGGGATGCTCCGGTCCGTCCGCGACGGGATTCCAGGCGGCGGTCACGCGGGCGCCGTCCCAGAGGAGGCCGAACGACCAGCGGGTGCCGCTCACATCGGTGCGCCCGACGAAGAGGAAAGGCGTGCCGGCGACGGTGCCGCGGAAGGCTTCCGCGCGGAGGCCGGAGGCGACGATCGAAGGCTCGTACGCCTCGACGACGACGGGGCCCTTGCGGAGGGCCTCGAGGAACCGTTCCGAGACGCGGCGGCGGGCGCGGCGGTCGGCGACATAGGCGCCGCCGGCGGCCGCTGCGAGCGCGCCGATGATCCAGTACAGCAGGCGCATACGCTCTCCTTGCAAGGTGCCGCTTCCACATTCTCACGCCCCGCGCGCGGCCGTCAACGAAAAAGAGGCCTCGTCAGGAGGCCTCGTCCTTGGGGATTCGCATCGGATACCGCTTCCGCAGCTCGCGATAGGTCGCCGCGACGGGGTGTCCGCCCTCTTCCGGCGTCTCGATACGGAAGGCGAACGGCTCGCGCTCGTCGCCCGCGGG
>DYFX01000040.1:0-10360 GCA_020724945.1 Candidatus Paceibacter sp. | reverse complement strand
CGTCGGCGGTTCCGGAGTGTCCGAGCTCGAGCCAGTACGCGTCGAGCTTCTCGAACGGGCGGAAGCGGCGCGTCAGACGGAACCGCAGGGTACCGGCGGATCCGACGAAGGTGTCGATGAACCCGTCGCCGAAGATCTCCTTCTCGCGGCGGAACCGCGCGCGCAGCTGGCCGTCCTCCGCGGCGAAGCGGAAGGCGCGGAAGATGCCGCGGCGGCGGCGGAGGCGGCGGACGGCCTCGATCGTCGGCACGAACGCGACGCCCGCGCCGGCGACTCCGAGGACGATGGCGATGCCGATCAGGAGGTCATGCATGATGGACACCTGTCTTCGAGACGCGGACGGCGTGCCGGCGGCCGCGGTGATCGATGAAGGATAGGGTCGGTCCGTGGCGCCGGGCTTCGGCGAGCGCGTGCATGTAGGCGGGCCAATCGACCTGCGAAGCGGGAATCTCCGTCGTCCCCGTGGCGGATGGACGCGTGCTCCCGTCCTCGTACAGGCAGATGACGGCGTGCAGCGTCTTGCCGATGCGCCGCTGATGCTCGGCGTAGATGCGGCGGCCGTACGCGTCGCTCACCGTGACATGCAGGTGGCTGCCGACGGCCTCCGTCACCGTCGTGACATACGGCTGCGTGGCGTAGGCCATCGACGCGCGGACGAGCTGCCCGTAGAGCGTGGCGTCGTCCGGCGGCGGAGGCGGCGGTTCCGGCCGAGCGGCCTCCTTCACGCGCCCGAAACGCTCGAACAGCGTGGCGGTGATGGCCGCCAGGATCGGCAGGACGATCCAGAAGAGCAGGCAGAGCGCGGCGGCGACGCAGGCGATGGCGAAAAGGACCTTCAGCATCGGTTCCTCCTTCCGGTGGCTGAACGCCCCATCAGAACAGAAAAACCGCCCGAGGTCAATCCCCCGTCGCCGCGGCGATGAGGGACGAGTCTTGGGCGGCGTGCGGAGGATCGGGCGGGCGTTCGAACGGGTCGACGCTTTGGGCGGCGGGTTCGGTTTCGGTCGCGCGGGGCGGCGGCGACGGCGCGAGACGCTCGCCGCGCGCGGCCTTGAGCAGGACGCGGATGTGCGCGCATTCCGGCTCTTCGGAGTCGAAGGTCGCTTCGTTGCGCGCGACGCGGCGCATGACGCCGTCGTCGTCGGGCGCGAAGGTCTCGCGAAGGACCCACCAGACGAGGCGGCGGCCGCTCGTGTCGAGGATGAACGAGAGTTCCCGGTCGCCGAAGCGGACGCCGAACATCGTGTCGTGCGTCCGGTCCTCGTGGAAGCGCTGCGGCGGACGGAAGGCCGCCTCGGCGCAGGTCTCGGACTGGGCGACATAGGCGGCGGATCCCGCCAGGTCGACGGCGATCCGCTCGCGCTCCTCGCGGCGCGCGGCGCGCGTCTTGGCGGTGGCGACGATGACGAGCGCCGCAAGGGCGGCGAGGACGACGGACGCGAGCAGGTATCCCATGCGGACTCCTTGAAAGGTGCTGACGCGACGCTAGACGAAAAAACCGCCAAGGTCAAGGCGCGGGCGTCAGTCCATGTCGTCCATGGGGTCGTCGAGCGAGGGAAAGGTCCTGGGCGGCGGGCCGAAGGCGATGCGGGTCTTCCAGCGCGGCTCGCGTTCCTGCCCGAGCAGCGCATCGATGATCGGCATCGCTTCCTGATAGGACAGACGCGAACCGGGAAAGCGCCCGGCGGCTTCGATCGCGAGGACGCCCTGCCGGTGCCAGTCCTCGCCCGGTTCGACGCGCAGGAACAGGTCGCTGTCGCGTCCCCCGGGCTGGACGGTCGCGCCGATGTAGGCGTGCCGGCCGGGCCCTTCGAGCGTGACGGAGAAGCGCCAGCATTCATCGGCGCGCGCGGCGGGCGCGGCCAGCAGGCTGAACCGCGTCTTCTCGCCGTCGCGCACGATCGCGATGTCCGCCGAGAGGGCGCGGCGATGGAAATCGCGGCGGCAGTAGGTCGCCAGGGCATCGAGGAGGAGCAGCTGCGTCTCGCGCCGTTCGCGTTCGGCCGCCTTCCTCCCCTTCTCGTCGTGCGCGGCGCGCGTCTTCCAGAAGTCGGACAGCGATTTCCAGAGGGATGCGCCGCGGGCGAAAACGATCGCGGCGAGGGACGCCAGCGCGAAGCCGATGCCGAAAATCCATGTCCACATGATGGGCCTTTCGAAGGTGCTGCGATGACGCTAAACGGAAAACCGCCCGGGGTCAAGACCCGAGGGCGGCTTCGATCTTCTTCAGCTCTTCCTTCTTCTCCGCCAGCATCGCGCGCGTCTTCTCGACGACCTCCTTCGGCGCGTTGTCGGTGTAACCTTTGTTGGCGAGCTTGGCCTCCAACCCTTTCACGAAGCCTTCGAGGTTCGCCTTCTCCTTCTCGAGTCGGGCGCGCTCCTTGGCCATGTCGACCATGCCGGCGAGGGGCAGATGGATCTCGATGCCGCCGACCATGGCGGAGGCCGCGTCCTTGGGTTTCTCCCCCTTCGCGAGTATCGTCAGGTTCTCGGTGCGGGCGAGCGTGCGGATGACGGCGGCGTTGTCCTTCAGGAGCTTCGCCTTGAGGCCGGCGACGATCGTCGCGTCGACGCGTTTGGCGGGCTCCACCTTGTATTCGCTGCGGATGTTGCGGATGGCGGCGATGATGTCCTGCATCAGCGCGAACTCCTTCGGCGCAGGCGCGGGCTTCTTCGCGGCCTTGGGCCACGATTCGATCATCAGGAACTTCTTGCCCTTGGCGTTGCCGGCGAGGAGGTCCCAGATCGCTTCCGTCACGAACGGCATGTAGGGATGCCAGAGCTTCAGGACATTTTCAAGCGCGTGGAGCAGGACCTTTTCGGTCGATGCGCGGAGCTTCGGATCCTGCATCTGGATCTTGGCGATCTCCAGATACCAGTCGGCAAGCTCGGTCCATGAGAAGTCGCGGAGCAGTTCGCCCGCGGGCGAGAACTCGTACCGCTCGATGTGGGCGGAGGCCTGCGCCGTGACGGCTTCGAGCCGCGCGAGGATCCAGCGGTCGGCCAGCGTCTTCGCCGGAGGCTTCTTCGGTTCGCGGCGGACCTTCGAAACGCTCGTGAGGATGAAGCGCGAGACATTCCACAACTTGTTCGTGAAGTTGCGATACCCCGCGATCTTCTCGTCCCAGACCTTGGCGTCGGCGCCGGGCGCGGTGCCGAGGACGAGCGAGAGGCGCACGGCGTCGGTGCCGTACTTCGGGATGACATCGAGCGGGTCGAGGACATTTCCGAGCGACTTCGACATCTTCCTCCCCTGCTCGTCGCGGACGAGGCCGTGGAGATAGACCGTCTTGAACGGCACTTCCTTGAGCGCGTAGGTCGTCATCAGGATCATGCGCGCGACCCAGAAGAACAGGATGTCGTAGCCTGTCTCGAGGACGGAGGTCGGGTGGAAGCGCTTGAGGTCGCCCGTCTTCTTTCCGCCTTTCATCGCCTTCGGCCAGCCGAGGGTCGTGAAGGTCCAGGTGCCCGAAGAGAACCAGGTGTCGAAGGTATCGCCGTCCTGGGTCAGTTCCTTCTTGCCGCATTGTCCGCACTTCTTGGGCGCCTTACGCGCGACGGTCACATGGCGGTCGGCGCAGTACCAGGCGGGGATGCGGTGCCCGAACCAGATCTGGCGCGAGACGCACCAGTCGCGCAGGTTCTCCATCCAATGGAAGTAGACCTTCTCGAAACGCTCCGGGATGATCTTCACGCCGCCCCTCTTCACGGCCTCGAGCGAGAGTTCCTTGAGCGACTTGCCGCGGCCGGGGATCTTCTTGTTCACGTCGACGAACCACTGGAGCGAGGTGAGCGGCTCGATGGCGGTCGAACAGCGGTAGCAGGCCGAGAGGTTGTTGGTCAGTTCCTCGACCTTCTCGATGAGGCCCTGCGCTTCGAGGTCCTTCACGAAGGCGTGGCGCGCCTCGAGCACGGTCATGCCCGCGTACTTGCCGGCGGTCTCGAGCATGCGGCCGTCTTCGCCGATGACCTTGATGATCGGCAGCTTATTCTTCTCGGCCATGCGGAAGTCGACGGCGGAATGCGCCGGCGTGACGCCGACCAGGCCCGAGCCGAACTTCGGGTCGACCTCGTGGTCGCCGATGACGCGGATGGTGAGCGGTTTGGTACCCTTGCCCCAATCGAGTTCGAACGACTTCCCGATCCACTCCTTATACCGCTCGTCCGAAGGATTGGCGGCCACGGCGGTGTCGCCGAGTTTCGTCTCGGGGCGGGTGGTGGCGACGCTGAAGGGGCCGTACTTCAGGAAGTACAGCTTGGCGTTCTGTTCCTTGTATTCCACTTCGTCGTCCGCGAGCGTCGAAGTGCAGCGCACGCACCAGTTCACGACGCGCTCGCCGCGATAGACGAGACCGTCCTCGTACATCCGGTTGAACATCTCGATGACCGCTTCGGAACGAGGCGCGTCGAGCGTGTAGGCCTCGCGCGACCAGTCGATGGAAGAGCCCATCTTACGGACCTGGTTCCTGATGGTGTCCTGCGAACCTTTCACGAACGCCTCGACGCGCTTCAGGAACTCCTTTCGACCGAGGTCGTGACGCGATTTCTTCTCTTTTTCCTGGATCAGCTTCTCCACCTTGTTCTGCGTGGCGATGGAGGCGTGGTCGGTGCCCGGAACCCAGAGCGCCGCGAAGCCGCGCATGCGCTTGTAGCGGATCATCAGGTCCTCGATGGCGAGCATGGTGGCGTGGCCGACATGGAGCACGCCCGTCGCGTTCGGCGGCGGGAGCACGATCGTGAACGGCGTGCGCTTCTTGCCGTTCGGCAGCTTGTCCGGGTCGAAATACCCGCTCTTTTCCCAGCGACGATAAATCCCGTCCTCCACCTTGGAGGCGTCGTAGGCTTTGGCGAGTTCCGGCTTTTCCGCGCGCTTCGGCATATCAGGCATCCTAACGCGACGGGGCGTCCGCTTCAAGCGTCTTGACACGGGAGCGTTTTTGGGATATGGTCGGCCGTTCGCGCTTGGCGCGGCGAGGAGGAAGCCATGTCAGAACACCCTTCCAACCGGTTCGCGTACGCGAACCTCATCGACTTCGGCTTCGACCCGGAGAACCCGGAAATCCTGCTCGAACTGGGCACGGAACGGCCGGTGGACTGGGACGCCGTCGACGAGGACGGCGCCGTCATCTGCAAGCGGCTGGACTTCGTCCTGACCGTCGCGCATGTGCGGAGCGCCAGGGAGCCCCTCGGCATCCACTTCACCTACCGGCGCGTCCTCCGCGACTTCGGCCGGATCGGGGAAGATTGGGTCTACCTGCTCGCCCTGCATCCGACGCGCGACAAGGACGGGCGCGAATGCGACCGCATCGCGCTCGAGACCGTCGTCCGCGAGGCACGCACCCTCCGAGGCCGCAGCTGGTGCGCCGACATCGGCGAGATCCGAGTCGCCTGGAGGCATGCGCCGCAGGACATCATCCGGATCCCGAACGACGCCTACGCGCCGGAAACGGCGGCGGCGGACATCCCGCAGGCCACCGACGAGGAGCTCGCACGGATGTGCGACGCCCTCGACGCCTTCTGCGACGGGATCGACCCGCTCTCTGCGCCGCCGCTCGAACTCGACGAACGCGACATCGAGTATGTCGCGCCCGCGCCGCCGATCCCGCGCGGCGCCTTCGCCCTCAACTGAACCGCCCCGGCCTCCGCCACGGAAGCCGGGGCCTTTTTCTTTCCGAAACGAAACCGCCCCGACGGATGTCGGAGCGGCCGTCCCTTCCCGGATTAGAGGAGGGAGTCGACGATCTGCTTCACGGACTCGTACGGGAGGGCGCCCGGGATGAGCTCCTGCTCGCCGTTCGGACCGAGGACGATCGAGCCCGGGGTGCCGGTCACGCCCGCGGCCTCGCCGCCGGCCATGTCGGACGCCACGCGCGCGGCGTACTTGCCGCTCGTCAGGCAGTCGTTGAACTTCTTCATGTCCTTCACGCCGGCTTCCTGCGCGTAGGTCGGAAGCTGGGTCGGGCCGAGGCCGAGCGCCTGCTTCTCGAAGAGCTTGTCGGCCATCTCCCAGAAGCGGCCCTGCTCGCCGGCGCACTCGGCGGCTTCGGCGGCCTTCTGCGCGTTCGGATGGATCGAGGAGAGCGGGAAGTGGCGGTAGACCCACTTCACCTTGCCCTTATACTCGTTGATGAGCTGGACCATCGTCGGATGGAAGCGCGAGCAGAACGGGCACTCGAAGTCGGAGTACTCGATGATGGTGACCGGGGCGTTCTTCTCGCCGCGGACATGGTCCTGGTCGCTGACCGGGGTCACGACGCCGACGGACGGCGCGCCGGGATCGAGCGGCGCGGCCGGAGCGGACGGCGCGGCCGGGACGCGGGCCGTGCCGGAGAACCAGCTGGAGGCGTCGACGCCCTTGGCGAGCATGAGGACGAAGCCGAGCACGGCGACGGCGGCGACGCCGACGGCGACGCCGGCCAGGAAGATCTGCTTGACGGAGAGCTGCATCGAGAATTTCGCGTTGTTGTCCATAGGTGATGATGAATGACGGAAACCTTCGGCCGCACGGACGGCGTCAGGCGTCGCGCAGGGCGCCGAAAGCGGGAAGCTTCGGCGGATCGGAAGTGGCGAACGGCAGGGTTCCCGTCCTCACGCGCACCTTTCCGGACGGAGGGACGCGAACGCGATGGGCGGCGGCGAGCGCGACGGCGAAGGATGTCGCGGCGAGCGCGACGGCGAAGCGGAGGGCTTCGACGGCCGGCAGCGTCTCGATCTCGGTGAGGCCGGCGATCGGCTTGAACAGCTTCTGTTCCTGGCAGGCCTGCGGCCCGGCGGCGGAGCTGAACATCCCGGACATCGCGGCCTTCGGCGCCATGCACGGCATGACCAGGAAGGACGCGAACAACAGGAACACGAACGCGCCCAAGACCGCCCTGGCCGTCGTCCGCATCAGTCGTCCTTGTGGATGAAGCTCCATATGCCCGGACAGTATACACCACCGCTCAAACGGCGAGATTCCTGCGCTTCAGGAGCAAGGCGTTCACGGCGACGATGACCGTGCTGAGCGACATGAAGACGGCCGCGAGCGCCGGTTGGAGCGTGATGCCGCGATAGGCCAGGACGCCGGCCGCGAGCGGCATGGCGACGATGTTGTAGCCGGTCGCCCAGAAGAGGTTCTGGATCATCTTGGCGTATGTCAGGCGCGAAAGGCGGATGATCTTGGGGATGTCGCGGGGGTCGTCCTTGACCAGGATGATGCCGGCCGACTCGATGGCGACATTCGTCCCGGCGCCGATGGCGATACCGAGGTCGGATTGCGTGAGCGCCGGCGCGTCGTTGATGCCGTCGCCGACCATCGCGACCCGGAGGCCTTTGCCCTGAAGCAGCTTCACCTTGCCGGATTTCTCCTCCGGCATGACGCGCGCGAAGACCTCGTCGATGCCGAGCTCCTTGGCCACCCAGGAGGCCACATCCTCGGAATCGCCGGTGATCATCGCGACTTTCACGCCCATGGCCTTCAGCACGCGCACGGCCTCGCGCGATTCCTCGCGGATGACATCGCCGAGCGCGATGGCGCCGACGGCCGACCCGTCGCGCAGGACGCTGATGACGGTCCTGCCCTTGGCGTTCTCCGCCTTGGCCTCCTCACGCAGGCGTTCCGGAAGCTGGGCCTCCGTCGCGCCGCCGACCTCGATGCGCCGCCCGCCGACTTCGCCTTTGACGCCCTTGCCCGGCACGCGCGCGAAGCCGTCGACCGCGGGAAGCGCGAGCCGGCGCTCGGCGGCCGCGGCGACGATGGCCTTCGCCACGACATGTTCCGAAGGGGCGTCGACGGCCGCCGCCAGCGCCAGGATGTCGTCTTCCTTCCCCGGCTCGACGGACCAGACGCGCTCGACGCCGTATTCCCCCTTGGTGAGCGTGCCGGTCTTGTCGAACAGCACGACATCGACATCACGCGCGGCTTCGAGCGCGAGCCGCTGCTTCACCAGGAAGCCGTTCTTGGCGGCCATCATCGTCGAGATGGAGGCGACCAGCGGCACGGCCAGCCCGAGGGCGTGCGGGCAGGCGATGACCAGGACCGCGACCATGCGCTCGACCGCGAAGGCCGGCGTGGCTGCGAAGAGCCAGGCGGCGAGCGTCGCGAGGCCGGCGGCGACCGCGACATATGTCAGGACCATGGCCGCGCGGTCGGAGAGGATCTGCAGCCTGGATTTCGAGGCCTGCGCCTCGGCGACCAGTCGCATCACGCCGGAGAGGAAGGTCTTCTCCCCGATGGCGTCGACGCGGACCGTGAGCGCCCCGTCGCCGTTGACCGTGCCGGCGATGACGCGCGCGCCGGCGGCCTTCCGGACCGGCCGCGATTCGCCGGTGACCATCGCCTCGTTCACGTCCGAAGCGCCGTCGACGATCGCGCCGTCGGCGGCGATCTTGCCGCCCGGCCGCACGATGAAGCGGTCGCCTTCGCGCAGCTCGGAAAGCGGGATCTTCGCGCTCGTGCCGTCGCGCATGACCTCGACCTCGTCGGGCAGCAATTTGGCCAGCTCCTTGAGCGCTCCGCTCGTGCTCGAGACCGCGCGCATCTCGAGCCAGTGACCGAGCAGCATGATGGTGATGAGGGTCGTCAGCTCCCAGTAGAGCGTCTCGGCGCCGCCCGCGAAAGTCGACCACAGGCTGAAGGCGTACGCCGCGAACACCGCCAGCGAGATGAGGGTCATCATGCCGGGCTTGCGGCCGCGCATCTCCCGGTAGCCGCCGACGAGGAACACCCAGCCGCCGTAGAAGAAGACGACGGAGGCGAGGAGGGCCGGGAGGCGGTCCGAGCCGGGGAACGACGGCGGACGCCAGCCGAAGAGCGTCGGGACGATTTCCGAATACAGGACGACCGGAACCGTCAGGACGAGGCTGACGGCGAACTTCCGAGCGAACATCGCGGTGGAATGGCCCTGGTGCTTGTCCGCCCCGCCATGCGGCGCGGGTCCATGCCCGCCGTGCGGAACCTTCCTTTCCTTCATCGGCACGAGCTCCATCCCGCATTCGGGACAGCGCCCTTCACGGTCGCTTCGGACTTCAGGGTGCATCGGGCAGGCGTAGATCATATGGAAGAAGTATAGCAAAGCCCGCCGGAAGGCGGGCGTCGCTCCTCACTGGCCCTTATTGTCGATCTTCAGGGCGTCGTGGATCCAGCACCAGCCGAGGAAGCTCTCGACGAGCGCGATCCAACCGACGATGAGGATGCTCCACTCCGCCCACGCGTACGGGTACGACGGCGCCAGGGGGCCGAGCCACCAGAACGCGAGCGCGAACCGCAGGATCCGGTCCAGCTTTCCGAGATTGGTCCTGATCATATGCCTGATGATGATTGGTGTCCGCGTTCAATCCACGCGGAACTTCGTCATGAGTCCATGCTCCTCATGTTCGAGGTTGTGGCAGTGCAGCACCCAGTCGCCGGGATTGTCGGCCAGGACGGCGACATCGACCGTCTCGTTCGGCCGCACGACGACGACATCCTGCCGGTACGACTGCGAAGGCGCCTTGCCGTCGCGGGCGATGACCGTCATGAACATGCCGTGCAGGTGCATCTGGTGGGACATCGGCGTCCCGTTCGTGAACCGGACCTTCACCCAGGTCCCCCGCGCGAAGGTCGCGATCGGCGCGCCCGGATGCTCCATGTCGAAGGGGGTGCCGTTCACGGTCCAGGTCGTCGGATCCATCATCCGGTCGGTGCCGACCGCGATGACGGCGTCCGGCGCGCGCCGGAGGAGATCCGGCGGCACGGGCGCGTCCGACGAGAGCGGAGGCATCGGTTCCGCCTGTCCGGAAACGACGACGGGGATGCGCAGGCTTCCGGCGTCGCGTTTCTCGAGGAGCGCCCACGGCTCGCCGTCCGCGTCGCGGAGCAGCACATCGAAGCGCTTGGCGGGCGGCAAGGTGAGCGTGCCGGTGCGGACGGGCGTACCGAGCGTCGTGCCGTCGACGGCGACGATCTCGAGCAGGCGGCCGTCGTCCGCCTTCAGCTCGTGCGTCATCGCGCTGGAGGCGTTGATGAGGCGTAGGAGGCGCGCGCCGCCCTCCGGAACGGCGATGGGGGCGACCGCGTCGCCCGTCTTGCCGTTGGCGGTCAGCGTGCCGCCGTACCGGCCGTTCATGTTCGGGTCGTACGCATGATGCATCATGCCCTGATGCGCCATGCCGCCCATCATCGTGCCGTCCGGCATCATGTGCGCCGTCGTCGTCGAAGGCCGCACCGCTTCCGAGACCGAATCGAGCAGGTTATCGGCTTCCGTCTCGGCGAGCGTGTGCGCGGTATCCAGGCGCTTGCCCGTGGCGTCCAGGAGCCAGTCGTCGAGCGCGATGACGGCATCGGGAACCGCGTCCCCTGGAGGTTCGACGATGAACGCCCCATACAAGCCGCGATCGACCT
>DYFX01000039.1:1433-11597 GCA_020724945.1 Candidatus Paceibacter sp. | reverse complement strand
GCCGAGGAGACCGAGGATCGTGCGGATGATGCGTCCGATCAGGATCGGGAGCTGGCTGCCGGCCTGCGCGGCGCCCTGGCCGTTGCCGAGGTTCGTCGCCTCGAGGCCCGAGAGGGCGTTTCCGGTCGAGGGGTCGAAGCCTTGCGCGCCGACGGGCAGGGCGACGAGCGCCATCTGGCCGGCGGTCATGAGCGAGAGGAAGCCGAGGATGAGTCTCTTCATAAGGATATGAGTGAATCTCGATGTTAGGATCCGGTCGCTTGCGTCGTGGCCGTCAGCGCGTTGATGACGAACGAGGCGATGGCGTAGGCGGCGGAGATGATGACGAGACCGATGACGCCGTGCTGGAGCGTCTCCTTGGCGTGCTCGACCTTCTCCGAATCGCCGCGCGCCGTCAGGTAGAGGAATCCGGCGTAGATCGTGAGCAGGAGGAAGATGATGCCGAGCAGGCCGATGAAGATCCTGACGAGGTTGCCGATGATGACGGGCAGCGTCGCTTCGGTCTTGATGTTCGCCTGTCCGGCGACCTGCTGCAGGGTGCCCGATCCGAGGTCTTGCGCGTACGCGACGGGCACATAGATCAGCCAAAGGGCGAGGGACGATGCGATGTGGCGGATGGTTCTCATAGGTCAGGGGACTTCTGAAGGGTCCGTGACCGGTCCCTCCGCAGGCGCTTCCGCAGGCGCGCCGGCGTCGCCCGTGCCCGTCACCGCCGTGAGCACGAAGCTCGTAAGGGCGTAGGCGCTGGCGATGATGAGCACGCCGATGATGGCGCCGGTGATGAGCTGCTTGGCCTGGTCGACCTTCTTCGAATCGCCGCGGGCCGTCATCCAGAGGAAGCCGGCGTAGACCATGAGAAGAAGGAACAGCGTACCGACGAACGAGAGCGCGACGCGGAGGATGCGGCCGATGATGGCGGCGATATCCTTGGTCTTCGGGATCGTGCTGCCGGCGGCGGTGTCCAGGCCGAAATTCTGGGCCAGGGCATCCGGGGCGACGACGAGCGCGAGCGCGACGGCCGCGAACGCCGCGGGGAACAGGTGGCGCTTGAGACGCATAGTGATGTGAGAGGGGAGCAGGCGGACCTTGTGACGCCCCGACGGGGTCGGGGCGCGGAAGGGTCGTCTACGCCGAGGTGGCGGTCACGAGGCTGTTGATCACGAACGAGGCGATGGCGTAGGCGGTCAGGATGATGACCAGGCCGATGATACCGGCGGTGATGATCTTCTTGGCGTCGCCGACCGCTTCATCGGATCCCGCGGCGGTCATCCATTTGAAGCCGCCGTAGAGGATGATCAGAACGGCGATGATGCCCAGGAGGCTCATGGCCGTGCGGATGATACGGGCGATGGTGATACGGATGTCGGTCGTACCCGTACCGATGTTCGTACCGATCTCCGTCGGCAGGAGCTCGTTCGCGGTCACTTGGCCGCTCTGAGCCATGGCGACCATGGGGAGAGCCATCGACGCGACCATTGTCGCGCTGATCAAACCTTTCACGAAGGTCTTTTTCGTCATTTCAAGTCACCTCCTTTCACGATGGTTACGTTACCTTGGTGAGGGCGCTGAGGACGAAACTGACGAGCGCATAACTGGAGAAGACGACGAGAAGGCCGACGACGGCCCATTTCATCGCGTCTTTGCCTTGCTGAACTTTACCAGCCTCGCCACCCGAGGTCAACCAAAGAAATCCACCGTAAACGAAGACCAGGAGCGCGAACGCGCCGACGACGCCGACCGCCGCCTTGATGATGTTGGCGATCAGCTGCGGGACGCTGGCGGTGCCCAACGGATTGACGAGCTGGACGGTGCGATCCGATCCGGTCGCCGACTGGGCCTGCGTCGCGACGGGTGCCGCCAGGAGCAGGAGGAGAGGAAGGAGGACGAGAAGGCGGCGCATAGGCTACTTCAGGGCGTTGATGACGAGGCTCAAGATGGCGTAGGAGCTGAAGATGGCGAGCAGGCCGAGCACCGACCAGACGATGGTCTTCTTGGCCTTGGCCACCTGCTCGGTGTTGCCGGCGGCCAGCATCCATTGGGCGCCGCCCCAGACGAACATCAGGAGCGCGATGGCGCCGACGACGCCGATCAGCGTGTTGATGATGCGGCCGACGACGCCGGAGACGGAGATGTTGGAGAGGGGGAGCGGGAGCGAAATGACCGAACTGCCGTAGTTCCCCTTGACGGGGTTCGGATTGGCCGGTGCCGGCGACTCCGCGCGCTCCTTGGCGAGCGTTTCCTCCAGCTGCAGGACGAACGAACCGGCCTTGGCGGTGGAGTTCAGGATCAGCGAGGCGGTGTCCGACGACGGCGAAGGGGTCCAGGTCATCCTGAAGGCCGGCTGGCACTCCGGGACGACATAGAAGCACCGGCCGCTCTTGAGGGAAGAGGTGATGGGACCGGCCGGGTAAGGGAAGATCTCCCCGCCGCCGTCGCTCCCGACGGCCGTCAGGATCGCGTTGACGGCCGCGATGGTGCAGGCGCCGCCGGTCGCGTATCCGTCGACCACCGGTCCGCGGCCGAGGATGTAGAAGAACATGTCGTTGAGCGCCAGGCTCGGCGTGCCGAGATCGATGTACTGGCGATAATCCCAATTCGGATCTTTCTGGAGGCGGAGATCGAGCAGCTCGCGCATGAGCCTGATGGACTCGCCCCATTTCGGGATCGCCTTGTCCATCTCCAGGCACAGCGCCATCCAGTCGTTGATGACCTGCCGGCGCGTCTTCCCGGGTTCACCGGGCGCCGGCGAGGACATGCCGGAGGGGTTGTTCGATTCCGCGTTCGCGATGATGACGGCCGCGCTGTACGAGAGGCCGCGCGCGATCTGGCCGTCCTTGTCGAAGAACTGGGAGAAATCCGCCCGCTCCTGGGAATCGAAATAGTCCTTGACTTCGATGTAGTCCGCCTCGACCTTGTTCCAGAGCGCTTCAGCCTCCGCCGGAAGCGCCGCCTCCGCCGGAAGCGGGAAGACGAGAGCCTGAACGACAAGGAAGGCGGCCAGCAGGGAGAGGGTGATGCGTCGCATACGGCGTGCTTATTGGGAGATGCAGCAGGCGAACTGCGCCGGGAGCTTCGAGCAGAGACCTCGGACGCAGCTGCCGTCCTTCACGGTGTTCACATCGACGCAGGAGTACTCGGTCTTCCGGCCGCGCCGCTCGAGTTCGGCGTTCAGGTTGAGGCAATCGTCTCCGGCCTTGGTCGCGGCTTCCTCCTTCTTCATGCAATAGAGGCCTTCCGGGATGTCGTTGCCGCCGGGGAGCAGGACCCAGATACCGTCGCCGGACGCCGCGCTCGTCTGCGAGGAGGAGACGCAGGTCTCGCCGACGGTCGGGATCCGCGACTGGCCACCCGTGAGCGCCTGGGTCGTGAAGCGGACGAAGACGCCGGAGAGGAAGATGATGAAGATGCCGATGGCCGCGCTCCGGAGGATGCCGAAGGCGCGATCGACCTCGCCCTTGTTGCCGCGGGAGAGGATGAAGACGAAACCGCCGTAGACGAAGTAGCCGAGGGCGACCGCGCCGACGATGCCGAGCAGGAACTCGGCCAGGTTGACGAAGACGACCAGGATGTCGCCGATGCCGCAGTTCCCGGTGGCCGTGCAGGGAGGGAGCAGCTTGATCTGCGCCTGGGCGGCCGCGGGGGCGAGGACCAGGAGGACCGGGAGGACGGACCGGAGGAAGCGCTTCATAGTGGGCCTATTGTAGCATAAAAAGGAAAAAGCCCCTTGTGGGGCTTTTTCCGTCACCGGATGGTCTGGGCGACGGTCTGGACGGCCAGGTTGACGGCCCGGTCGGCGAAGGCGCCTTGGAGCGTCGAGTCGATCATCTCGTTGAAGGCGGCTTCGGTGGCCGCGATGTTGACCCCGGTGTACCAGCTTCGGGCGGTCAGGACCTGGGAGGCGAAGACGCCGAGATCCGGGTCGTTCAGCTGCTCGTTGACCAGGCTGCGGAGCGCGGTCGGCTTCCCGACCTTGGAGAGATAGCCCTTGGCGCGCTCGGCGTTCGTGGCGAACTGGACGAAGTCCCAGGCGAGGTCCGGGTTCGCGGTCTTGTTGGAGACGGCTTCGACCCAGTAGTTCGCGTAGTTCACGCGGGCGGACGGGTCGATCTGCGGGATGCCCGTGATGCCGAAGTTCAGGCGGGGCGCCGCCGCGCGGATACGGGGCAGGTGGTAGGCGTAGCCGAAGAAGTAGCCCGTCTTGCCGGAGATGAACGCGTCGTAGGAGTTCGGCTGGGTATCGTCCCAGGTGAAGACTTCCTTCGACGGGTTCGCGTAATCGGTGTAGAAGATCAGCGCTTCGACGGCCGGCGGGATCTCGCGGCTCATGTTGGTCGGGGTGCGGTTGAAGGTCGGCAGGCCGTTGGCGTCGGTCATCTGCGCGCCGTTCTGCATCATGAGCAGCGGGAGGATGTCGAGCGACCGCTCGACATTGCGGGAGGTGCCGATGCCCGCGGCCGGGGTCACGAGGCGTCCCTGGTCGTAGCGCGTCATGCGCTTCACATGATCCTGGAACTCGGCCCAGTCCTGCGCGGGCGTCGGGATGCCCGAGGCGTTCAGGACATCGCGGTTGTAATAGAGCACGAGCGTGTCGAGCGCCATCGGCAGGCCCCAGAGCTGGTCGACGAGCCCCTGCGACGGTTCCGAGGACTGTCCGCGGATGATGACATCGCGGCCGACCTGGTCGACGAACTGGTTCCGGACCTGCGCGGCGTTGATGACCGGAAGCGTCTTCTCGACCCAGACCTGGTTCTTCTGGATGCCCTGCACCTCGCGGAAGGCGAGCTTCACGCTGGCGGGCGCGGGCAGGAGCTTCGATTGGTAGGCGCGGATCCAGGTGTTGTGGAGCGAGACGATGTCGGGGCCGCGGTCCTCGGCCAGCGCGTTCAGGAGTTCGCGCTCGTATTCCTCGAGCCGGAGCTTGCGGTAGTTGATGGTGACATTCGGGTGCAAGGCGCGGTAGGCCTGGATGATCTCCCCGAACGCGTCGCCGTCGTCGAGCACGCGCCAGTAGTTGAGCGTGACGGGTTTCGAGGCGGCGGGAGGCGCCTGGACGCCGGGCGCGAAGCAGCCCTGTCCGCTCACGACGAGCGTGGCGAGGAAGAGGAAGCCTGCGAGACGCGTGCGGACTTGCATACTATTTCGCGAGAAGTTTCTTGAGCCCTTTCTTGAAGTCGGGAGCGACCTTGGGGTGGCGGATGCCGTAGGCGACATTGGCGAGGAGGAACTGGGTCTTGTCGCCGCAGTCGTACCAATCGGCCTCGACGACCTTGCCGTAGAGCGGCTTGTCGCGGCCGACATGGGTGATGAAGGCGTCGGCCAGCCGGATCTCGCCGTCGCGCCCGGGCTTCTGCGTCTTCAGGATGCGCATGATGTCCGGCGTGATGACATATTCGCCCATGGCGGCGTAAGTCGAGGGCGCCTGCGCGACCGAAGGCTTCTCGACGAAGCCCTTGATCTCCATCACGCCCTTCGCCACGCGCACGCCGTCGGCGATGCCGTAGCGCGAAACGTTCTTGCGGCCGACATCGTAGAGGCCGATGACCGGGTCCTGGTACTTCTCGTAGGTCTCGACCAGTTGGGCGAGCACCGGCACCTCGGCGTCGAAGATGCTGTCGCCGAAGAGCACCGCCACCGGCTCGTGCGCGTCGACGAACGGCAGGGCCGAGAGGATGGCGTGGCCGTCGCCGCGCGGCTCCTGCTGGCGGACGAAGGCGAATTTGGCGAGGTCGGCGATCTTCCGCAGCTCCTTGAGCTCCTTCAGCTTGTCCTTCTGCCGCAGGCGCGACTCCAGCTCGTAGTTGACGTCGAAGTGGTCTTCGATGGCGCGCTTGCCGAGGCTGGTGACGAAGATGATCTCCTCGATGCCGGAGGCGACGGCCTCCTCCACGACATACTGGATGACCGGCTTGTCGACGACCGTCAGCATCTCCTTCGGCTGGGCCTTGGTGGCGGGGAGGAAGCGGGTGCCCAGGCCGGCCACGGGCAGGATGGCTTTGCGGATCTTCATATGGGGAAGTATAACATATGGGAAAGGAGGGGGCTTATGCGAGGACCGTTCGTCGTCACCGCCCTTCCGGACGATCTTTCCGGCTTCACGACCGAGCTCCTGGTGGGGCTCCACCGCGCCGCGATGGCGCACGGGCATCTCATCAATCCCGAGCATCGCCTGCTCATGGTGAAGACCCCGCTCCTGGTCTGCGTGCTGGCGACCACCCTGCCGGACCAGCTGCGCATGACCGTCTCCCGCCTCCCGGGCGCGCTCATGGCCGATCAGGCCGTCCTGATCTTCCTGACGGAGGACGGCCATAACTACGCGCTCCTCGACGGGAGCATCGATGCCACGGAGCTCGCGGCCATCGCCGCCGACCTCGGTTCGGACGACCCCTGAACGGGGTCTTTTTCATTGACGGGAACGGGTTTCCGTGGTAGGAACGCTCCACGCACCTTTCAAGGAGGACGCTTTGGACGACAAGGACAAGGACGGCATCCCGCACACCGACGAGCGCCAGGCCGCGGCCGAGCGCTTCGTGAGGCTCCAGACCGGCGAGGGTTTCGTCGACGCCTCCGATCGCGGCGGCTTCGGCTTCGGCGACCGGGAGATCTGGCGCGACATCGCCGGAACCGAGCGCGACAAGGATCCCTGCGGCCGCTTCGCTTATGTGGCGGAGAAGCTCATCAAGGAGGAGCGCTTCCGCGAGCGCGCCCTGCTCGTGATGCGCGAGATCCGCAGCCGCTGCTACGAGCGGGACGGCGAGCATGGCTACCGCTTCGCGCGCCGCGCGGAGATCGACGCCGCGGCCTATGTCGGCCGCTTCCGCGGCGACCTGGACGGCGTCGACACGATCCGCGTCGTCTCGATGCGCGAGCTCGTGCCGCAGCCGAGCTGGATGAGCGAGTCGCAGTGGAAGCGCGCCTTCCGCCGGTATGTCGAGGTGATGACCGGCGAGGACGATCCCGTCCGCGTCCGCCGCGATCCGTTCGCCCGGATGTTCGGCGACGCCCCGCACGGCACGCTCCGTCAGTTCACCATGCCGGCGCGCGGCGTCTTGATGGGCCACCTCGTCCACGAGCCGCTCATGGGCGACCTCGCCGAGCTTCTCGCGCTCGTCGGCGCCACGGCCGCCTCGAACCACCAGGACGCCTTCTACCGGATGGCGAACTATGTGATGGAGGCCGCCAAGGCCCCGCCGATCGTCGTCGCCAAGGACGGCGGCGGCTTCCACCTCATCCACATCTGCGCCGACTGACCCGCTTCCCTCGCGAAGCGGGTTTTTTCCTATGCAAAAACGACCGGGGTTGCCCGGTCGCTTTTGGCGGAGAGAGTGAGATTCGAACTCACGAGACCCTTGAGAGGTCTAACGGTTTTCGAGACCGTCGCCTTCAACCGCTCAGCCATCTCTCCACACGTCGCTACCGGCCAGGCTGCCGGTCGGACGCGCTCCGCGGTCCTCCCTGTCGCCTGGCCGTCGCTCCTCCTTCGCGGCTGGGCAGGCCCAGCCTTGATGGCAGTCTAAGGAGTTTTGTGCAGTCGCGCAAAACGGTTTGCGACCGGCTTAAAGTAGCACGCCGGAGGCCGAGCGTCAACGCTTCCGCGCCTCCGCCGCATGCGAGCTCGCGAAGGCCATGAGGAGCCAGAAGAGCATCGCGAGGTCGTTCTTGAAGTAGGGGACATCCACCAAGCCGTGCACGAGGAGCGCGACGCCGGCGCCGGCGAGGGTCCAGGCCTTCGTGGCGAGCGCCTGCCGGAAGAAGCGGGCCATCGTCAGGATGAAGACGACGACGCCGGCGAGCCCGAGCTCGACCCAGAAGTTCAGGAAGAGCTGATGCGGATACTGGAAGATCTCGATGTGGCCCGCCTCGTGGTACGGCGCGAAGACGGTCTTGTAGCCGGAGAGCCCGGCGCCGAGGAGCGGACGGTCTTTCAGCATCGCGGCGGTTTCCGCCCAGATCTCCTTGCGCACGCGGCCGGACCAGTCGGAGAGCGTGGCTTTCTCGATGACGAGCGTCCGGAGCGGCGCGACGGCGAGGATGATGAGGAGTCCGAGCGCGGAGACGCCGAGCGCGAGCTTGCGCGTCTTCGGATAGAGGACGCCCGCCGCGACGACGCCCGCCGCGACGCCGACGATCGCGCCTTCGGATTCCGCGAGGACGAGCGCGAGGCCGGAGAAGATGACGACGCTCACCCAGAACGCCGCGAGAAGTTTCTTCTTCCGGTCGGCCCAGAGGCAGCCGAGGAAGAGCGGGATGAGCGGCGCCAGGAAGAGGCCGATGGCGTTGGGGAAGCCGTAGAAGGCGGTCGAGCGGAATTCGGCTTCGGTCGCGGGCGGGATCGGCACGCCGTTGAAGGGCGGCGGCACGCCCCAGCCCGTGAAGCGCTGGGCGAGCGCAAGGGCGCCGATGACGATGGCGGTCGCGCCGAGCGCGCGGAGCGCCTGGTCGCGCTCCTCGTGCGTGCGCAGGAAGTCGCACGCCATGATGAGGAAGAGGATCGGTTCGACGAAGTACGCCTTCCAGACGCCGGCGGCGGCGCGGAAGTCGGGGGAGACGAACATCGAGAGCGTGGCGACGCCGAGCCAAAGGAGCAGCAGCGCGCCCCAGCCCTTGATGTCGACGAGCCGCTTCTCGCGCTTCACGAGCCATGCCGCGAAGAGGATCCAGAACATCGCTTCGAGCGCGGTGGTCGGGACGCCGCCGAACGGGAAGCGGATGAGATACGCCGGCAGGAAGGCGACGAACAGCAGGAACGCCCAGCGCGGCTTGGCGAAGGCGACGATGGCGTAGGCGAGGAAGACGAGGGGGAGGAAGGTCATGCGCGTTCAGGCTTGGAAACCGTCAAAAGCAAACCGATCGTGAACCACACATGCATGATATACAAGGTGGAGAAGGTCTGGTACTGCGCGAGCATGCCGATGAGGGCGGCGACGCAGGCCGTACGGATCGCGTCCGCACCGTCCGTTTCCGATGTCCGCGCGCTCTTGAAGAGGATGGCGAGGAAGAGGACGAATGCCGCGAGGCCGACGATGCCGGTCTCGGCGAGGAGCTCCAGCGTCTCGTTGTTGGCCACGGGCCAGCCGGCGGCGGGCGCCTCGTACGCGAAGGCGGAGACATGCGGACCGTAGCCGCCATAGCCGACGCCGATCCAGGGATGGCGCTTCCAGGCGGCGAGCGCGTCCGTGATCGTCCGCGCGCGGTCGTCGAAGGCGGCGCCGTCGGTGACGGTCGTGACATGGCGGAAGAAGGTCTCCGGCACGCTCGAAAGCGACGGCGAGAAGAAGCGGCCGAGCAGGACCACGCCGAGCGCCGCGCCCGCGATGCCGACGGCGAAGGCCGAAGCGATCGGTTTCCAATCCTTGAGGCGGCCGCGTTCGAGCCAGAGGAGCGCGACGACCGTCACGCCGAGCCCGAGCCAGCCGCCGCGCGAGGAGGTGAGGAAGACGCAGAGCGAGAGGAGTCCGAGGAGCGCGATGAGCCGCCGGCGCGTCCGCGCCTCGGAAGCGCGCGGCAGCCACGCGCCGGCGAGCGCGATGGGCAGGAGGAGATAGTTCGCGAAATAGAGCGGTTCGGCGGCGGTCGATTGCAGGCGCGTGAAGCCGAGGATGTCCCTGGAGTAGGTGCTCCGGATGCCCGTGAGCCAGCCCGGCGCGCCGAGCATGTCGCCGATGAACTGCCAGAGCCCGAACGCGCCGACGAGCGCCGCGGAAATCAGCACCGCTTTACGGATGCGGGGGAGATGCTCCGCGCGCAGGGCGTTCGGCATCAGGAAGGCGAGCGAGGCGGTGAAGAGGGTGAAGCCCAGCACGACGAGCGAGCGCCCGAAGTTCTCGGCGTTCACGAGCGAGAGTCCGGCGGCGGCGAAGAAGCCGGCGAGCGCAAGGAACGCGGGACGACGCCACGAAATCGCTCGTGCACCGTTTTGCGTCACCTGACGCGAAACGGTACCGATGAAAAAAAGCCAGGCGGCGGCGAGCGCCAGCTGGCTCGGGCGGACATTGAACCCCGCGACATCGAAGCCTCCGAGCCTCTCGAACGGGAGAAGCGCGGCGACGGCGGTCAGCGCGATGACGACAGTTCGATCCATGCGGCTTGCATCTTCTTTTCGCCGAAACGGTTGGCGGCGCGGACGCGGCCGGCTTCGCCGAAGCGGCGGGCCAGTTCCGGGTCGCG
>DYFX01000039.1:0-1389 GCA_020724945.1 Candidatus Paceibacter sp. | reverse complement strand
CATGGCGCGCTCGTCCTCGGGCGGGACGAGCATGCCCGTTTCGCCTTCCAGAATCAACTCCGGCAGGCCGCCGACCTTCGTGGCGACGACCGGGACGCCGCAGGCCATCGCCTCGAGCGCGGAGAGGCCGAACGACTCGCGCGACGACGGCACCGCGAAGACGGAGAACTCGCCGCAGCGCCGTCCGGCCTCGGGAACATGTCCGCGGAAGGTCGTCTTGGGGCCGATGCCGAGCGCTTCGGCCGCGCGCTCCAGATCGCCGCGTTCCGGGCCGTCGCCGTAGATGACGAGCGACGCCTCGGGGATCTCCTCCGCGACGAGCGCGAAGGCCTTGAGGAGCAGCCCTACATTCTTTTCCTTGCTCAAGCGCGAGATGGCGCCGATGACGGGCGCGCCAGAAGGCCGCGGGACCTCCTCGTGCGGCTCGACGCCCGGCGGGATGACGAGGATGCGCGCGCGCGGGATGCCGACCGCCGCGAGGGAGTCGGCGGCGGCTTCGGAGACGGTGACGACGGTCGCGAGACGGGAGAGCGCGGCGTACAGGCCGCGGAACGGGTTCTGCGCGATCGAGCGCCCGGCGATGAGGTGTTCCATCCAGACGACGCGCATGCCGAGGAGCCGCGCCGTCGCCGTGGCGAGCAGCTTGTCGGTGAGCGAAAGGCAGACGAGCATGCGCGCGTCGCCGCGGAAACGGAACCAGGCGAGCGTGAGCGCGAGGAGCGGCAGGAAGAACGGCGCGGTGAACGGGAAGATCGCGGCGGCCGCCTTCGAGACGGGCTCGACGCCGCCCCAGAGCGGGAAGGCGCTCCAGCTTCGCGCGAAGAACGCGCCGAGGAGCGCGCGCGACGAGGAGACGAGCGTCACGGCGTGCCCCGCGCCCAGCAGGGCTTCGGCGGTGCGTTCCGTGTAGCGCTCGCCGCCGCCCGGCGCCGATTCGAACGGGAAGGAGAAGAAGAGGACGCGCATGTCAGGCTTTCTTCGGCATCAGCTCGCGCAGCGTCTGCGGCGTGACGGCGCGCATCAGGATCGCGAGCGCGGCGAAGCCGGCGGCGCCGAAGAGCACCTTGAGGAGCACATGCATCTCCGGGAGGACGGCCACGAAGGCCGCCATGAGGAAGGCGGCGACGGCGGCGCGGAAGGCCGTGCGCAACGAAGGCACGAAGCGCGTCGTCTTCCAGATCATGTAGTAGGTGGCGCAGGCGATGAAGACCTCGGCGAAGACGGTCACCCAGGCGGCGCCCGTGGCGCCGTAGATCGGGATGAGCGTGAGATAGAGGACGGTGGCCAGCACGGCGTCGGCCGCGTAGCCCCAGACCATCGCCTTCTGTTTCTTCACGGCGATGACGGCGTGCCCGAACATCGAGCCGAAGAACACCGCGGCGCAGGCGA
>DYFX01000038.1 GCA_020724945.1 Candidatus Paceibacter sp. | reverse complement strand
AAGGATCTCGCGCGCAGGATCGCGTCAGGCGAGCGCCTCGATGACGATGATTGCTGGAAACTCGTGATGGAAGAGACGGAAGCCTACGGGCTGACCTGCGTCGCGGGACTGCGCTACGGATGGGAGGAGGCCCGGCGCCAGTGCGCGTCGGTCGACGCCTCGTCCAACGCCGAACGGATGCTGCGGAAACGGTCCGAAGCGTATCCGGAGTGCCGCGCCGTCTGGAGCGCCCTCGCCGGTACGGCGACGATCGAAACGCATGCGCCTCGGAAACGGGCTCCCACGCGCCGCACGCGCGCCGAAGGACCCATCTACTTGCCGCCTCCATGAGAGCGCGGTTTTTTCTTGCTCGAACGCGATTTTCTTGGCAGGATGACCCTATGAAAAACCGCTTCGTCATCATCGACGGCAACGCCATCCTGCACCGCGCCTGGCACGCCATGCCACCGCTCACCACCAAGGACGGCCGCGTCATTTCTGCCGCCTACGGCTTCACCACGATGCTGATGAAGGTGCTGAAGGACCTGAAGCCGACGCACCTGGCGGTGACCTTCGATCTTCCCGGCGGCACCTTCCGTCACGAGGAATTCGCGTCCTATAAGGCGCACCGCGTGGAACAGCCCGATGAACTCTACGCGCAGATCCCGATGGTGAAGGAGGTCCTGTCCGGCTACGGCATCCCCGTCTACGAGATGCCGGGTTACGAGGCCGACGATGTCATCGGCACGCTCACGGAGATCTCGCCGCAGTCCGCCGAGACGATCGTCGTGACCGGCGACCTCGACACCCTGCAGCTCGTCGATCGCAACACGAAGGTCTACACCCAGCGCAAGGGCATGTCGGACATCGTCATCTACGACGAGGCGGCCGTGGAGGAGCGTTTCGGGCTCAAGCCCTCCCAGCTCATCGACTACAAGGCGATGCGCGGCGACAGCTCCGACAACCTCCCGGGACTCAAGGGCATCGGCGAGAAGGGCGCGACCGAACTCCTTCAGAAGTACGGGACGATCGAAGGCATCTATGAGGCGGTGAAGAAGGCGCCGAACGACATCAAGCCGCGCACCCTCCAGGCGCTCAAGGACGGCGAGAAGGATGTCCCGCTCTCGAAGCGGCTCGTCACGATCGTCCGCGACCTTCCCCTGAAGTTCAAGTTCGAGGACGCGAAGCTGAAGGAGCCCGATCTCGACAAGCTCCGCGCGGTCTTCCAGGACCTCGAGTTCCGTACGCTGCTGCCGAAGGTCGAGAAGGAGTATGGAGCGAAACCCTCGAATGCGAAGAAGACCGACCAAAACCCGAAGCAAGCGAAAAGGCGCGACCGGGCGATTTTGCGCGCTTCGGAGCGGGCGGAGTTCGAGGGCGAGGCGGGCGCGAAGGAGTTCGCGCTGCTTTTCCGCGACGCCAAGCGTCTCGCGCTTCGGTTCGGGTACCTCGGCGACGATCGCATCGACCCGAAGTGGTCGGGCCTCGCGGCATACGACGGCACGACGGCCGCGGTCTGGAGGTCGAAAGACGCGAAGCTCGCCGCGCCCATCCTGAAGCTTCTCGCCGCCGACGCCGTGAAGATCGGCCACGACCTCAAGAACGACCTCGTCGCGCTGATGTCCGTCGGCGCCGGATTCGGCGGCGCGCTCGACGACGCGATGCTCACCTCGTACCTCCTCAATCCCGGCAGCCGCGCGCACGGGCTCGACGCGCTCGTCTTCGAGGCGACGGGCAAGACGAAGGACGCGCAAGCTTCGCTCTTCGGCGAGGATGTCTCGTCGCTCGCCGACGAGGCCGTGCAGATCTGGAACTTGGCCGCGGCGATGCGCGCGAAGCTCGACGAGGAAGGCTTCCTCAAGGTCTACGAGACGATCGAGCGCCCGCTCCTGCCCGTGCTCGCGGCGATGGAGGCGTACGGCGTGAAGATCGACGCGGCATTCCTGGGCGCGATGGCGGAGAAGATGCGCGCGCGCATCGACGAGGTCTCGAAGTCCATCCTCAAGGCCGCCGGCGGCGATTTCAACATCAACTCCCCTGCCCAGCTGCAGGAAGTGCTCTTCGTGAAGCTCGGGCTTCCGACCAAGGGCATCAAGAAGACCTCGACCGGCCAGCTTTCGACGGGCGCCGACGAACTCGAGAAGCTCCGCGGCGCGCACCCCATCATCGCCGACATCTTCGAGCATCGCGAATATTCGAAACTGCTCTCCACCTATGTGACGGCGATCCCGGAGAAGATCCATCCTCGGACGAAGCGCCTCCACACGCGCTTCAATCAGGCCGTCGCCGCCACGGGGCGCCTTTCCTCCTCGGATCCGAACCTCCAGAACATCCCCGTCCGCACCGAACTCGGACGGGAGATCCGCAAGGCGTTCATCGCCGAGAAGGGCAATGTCCTCCTGGCCGCCGACTATTCGCAGTTCGAACTGCGCATCGCCGCGTCCATCTCCGAAGATCCGAAGATGATGGAGGCGTTCCGCAAGGGCGCCGACATCCACGCCGCGACCGCCGCCGAGATCTGGGAAATCAGCGAAGCGGAAGTCTCTTTCGAGCAGCGTCGCGCCGCCAAGGCCATCAACTTCGGCATCCTCTACGGCATGGGCGCGAACGCGCTCGCCGCCTCCGCCGGGCTCTCGCGCGACGAGGCGTCGGACTTCATCAAGCGCTACCTCGACGCCTTCAAGGGACTGCGCGGGTACATGGATCAGGCCAAAGCCCAGGCGCGCAGCCTCGGCTATGTCGAGACGCTCTTCGGCCGCCGCCGCTTCCTGCCTGACATCAACTCCGGCGTCCCCTACCTGAAGGCCGAAGCCGAGCGCATGGCCATCAACATGCCCATCCAGGGCACGCAGGCCGACATCATCAAGCTCGCGATGGTGCGCCTGCACGCGAAGATCGCGAAGGACTACGGCATCGGTCCTGACGCCGAGGTGAAGATGCTGCTCCAGGTCCACGACGAACTCGTCTTCGAGGTGAAGGAGAGCCTCGCGAAGGAGGCCGCCGCCTGGATCAAGGACATCATGGAGACGACCGTGGAACTGAAGGTGCCCATTGACGCCCAGCCGAAAATCGGCAAGACTTGGGGAAGTCTCGTCCCGATCGAGGCGTAGGCCTTTTCAAAGGAGCCGTTCATGCTGACCGCGTTTCTTGCCGGCATGATCGTCGGCGCCCTGGTGTTCTGGAAGATCTCCTCATGGTGGCGCGCGAGCTCCATCAAGAAGGCGTCGGACGCCGTCGGCTCCGCCGCCGCCGGGCCCGCCAAGGCCGCCAAGAGCCTCTTCCGGAAGGCCAAGGACATGGTGGACTCTCTCGTGAACCCCAAGGACGACAAGGAGGACCGATGAGCGATCGAGGCAAAGGAAGCGACCCCGGCAGCGGGGTCATGAACGAGCTCGGCAACACCGCGGTGACCTCCGGCGTCGCCGTCGGCTCCGTCGCCGCCTTCACGATGATCCCCGTCGTCGGGCCGTTCATCGCGCTCGGCGGCGCCGGATTCCTCGTCTATCGCGCCTTCCGGCGCGGCGTCAGGAAGTCCAAGCGCTAGCCGCCTCCCCGCGAGGCGGCCTTTTCGTTTCCGGGGTATACTGGAAGCATATGAAGGCGAAACGGCCGATTTCAGCCCATTATCTGGCCAAATCCCTGCCTCTCGTGCTGATCGAGAAGCGGAACGAGCTGGCCCTGATGACCAAGCGCCGCAACGCGCTCGTCTTCGGGCGCCCGCAGGAGCAGATGATGTTCGTGTTCTCCTACGGTGTCGTCGTGCTCTTCGATTTCGATCAGAAGCACGCTTCGAAGATCCTGAAGCAGATCGCCAAGTACGGCGAGGAGCCTGTCGAGGCGCGCAAGATCGAGGAGTACGCCGTGGTCGTCGATCCGACGGCGAAGACCTCCGTCGAGTTCGACAGCGTCATCCTGAACGCGCTCGACGCCGACCATCTCTATGTCATCGCCGAGGTGCTCGCGCAATCCGTGGCCATCGACTATGTCGAGGAGCGCGTCGACGGCATCGTGAAGCGTCTCGGGAATGTCACCACCGACCTCGAGAAGGAGGGCCGCTTCCGCCTGCGCGACCGGGATGTCCTGCGGGCCATCGGCGCCGGCAGCGGCATCGTCCAGTATGTCATCACCCAACTGTCGCTTCTCGACAAGCCGGATGTGACATGGGAAGACAAAGATGTGGAGACCACTTTCGTGGCGATGCGTAAGATGTTCGAGCTCGAGGATCGGTTCAAGACGCTCGAGTTCCGGCTGAACTTCATCAAGGACACCTCTGAAGTGGCGCTCAATGTCCTGCAGAGCCGCAAAGGGCACATGCTCGAGTGGGCCATCATCTACCTTTTCGTCATCGACCTCGTGCTGGTACTCTACGAGATGCTCCGGCACTGATCCCCTTCCGGCCGCTTCCCATGATCTTGTTTTTGTACGGCGAAGACGCGTATCGATCGAAGAAGAAGCTCGACGAGATTCGGGCCAAGTTTTTGCGCGATCTCGATCCCTCGGGCTTGAACCTCCAGCAGCTCGACGGCGAGACGGCGACGGTCGACGAGATGCGTGCGGCCGTCTCCGCCGCGCCGTTCCTGGCCAAGAAACGGCTATTGGTGCTTACGGACGCCATCGGGAGCGCCTCGAAGAAGGAAGCCGAGGCCCTGGCGGAGCTCATGGACGCCGTGCCGGAGGACACGATCCTCGTCGTCCGCGAGCGCGTCGGCGCCGGAGAGCTCGAGGACGCTCCGGCCTACGAGAAGATCAAGGGCGGGAAGTTCTACCCGGAGTTCAAGCCGCTCGGCCCCAAGGAGCTTCAGGCCTGGATCCTGGCGGAAGCCAAGGAGCGCGGCGCGGAGTTCCAGAAGGACGGACTTGCGGCCTACCTTCCGCTCGCCGGTACGGACACCTGGAAGATCGCCGGCGAGCTCGATGCGCTCTCCGCCACGGCGCACGCCGCCGGCACGGGGCGCATCACGGCGGAGCAGGTCCGGAGCCTCGCGCACCTGCAGGCGGAACAGAGCGTCTTCGACCTCTTGGATGCCGTCGGGACGCGGCGCGCCGATCAGGCCGTGAAACTGCTTGACGCCCTTCTCGAACAGGGCGAATCCGAGGTCGCGCTCCTCTCCCGTCTGCAGGGCCATGTCCGCGGGCTCCTGGTCGCGGCTGATCTCTCGGTGCTCGGACAGGCCACCAAAGAGCGGTTGGCCCGCGAGATCGGCGTCCACCCGTTCGCCGCCGCCAAACTGGTATCCCAAAGCCGCTATTTCAAGCCGCACGAGCTGGAACGGCTCTATGTGAAGCTCATCGACGCCGACGAACAGCTCAAGCGCGGCGGCTGGCCGAAGCCGCGCGCCGCCCTCGACCTCTTCCTGGCGGAGCTCGTCTCTTGAACCGATGACAGGCACGGTAAAAGAAAAACCCCGGAAAAACCGGGGATTTTCTTACTTCTTGGCGGAAGCCTTGAGCTTGGCGAGGCCGGCCATGAGGCGGGACTTGCGGCGCGAGACGGTGTTGAGCTTCATGATGCCGCGGCTGTAAGCCTTGTCGAGCATCTTGATGGCGTTCTTCACGGCCTCTTCGGCCTTCTTGACCTCGGCCTTGTCGAGGGCCTTGCGGACGGCGCGGCGGGCGTCGGCCAGCTTCAGCTTGGCGAGCTTGTTGCGCTCGGCGTGCTTTTTGGCTTGGCGAAGCGCCTTGAACGCGGCGGACTTGATCGGCATACGGGCGTTGGGGCGTTAGTTGATGGCTCTAGTTATAAGGGATGGCCTGATTTCAGTCAAGTAGCCGCAGGCCTTGGCCTGCATGTCGCTGTGGCTGCCAGGGCAAGGCAAGCCTCGCGGCTACTACTGCAGCTGCTTGATCTGGTCCACCTTGCCGGCCAAGCGGTCATAGGCGGCCTGGGCCGTGTCCATGGCGCCTTTGGCGTTCGTGATGTGGCGGGAGAGGACGCCGATCTGCTCCCCGAACTTCATGGTCTCCTGGTGGAAGCCGGCCAAGAGCTCCCAGACTTTTTGGACATTTTCCTCGATGCGGATGCGTTCGTGGCCCAACCGAAGGATATGCAGGAAGTAAGAAAGGGTATTCGGGGAGACCATCAGGACGCGGTTGGCCTGCGCGAAGTCCGAAAGCTCATCGGAAGCCGAAATCATCTCGTAGAAGGCGGCTTCCGAAGGGACATACATCACCGCGAAGTTCGATGTCCCTTCGCCCGGAAGGATGTACTTCTTGGAGATGTCCCCCACATGCTTCTTGGCGGCTTTTTGGAACTCGCGCCGTTCCAGCGCGCGCTCCTCCTCCGTGGCCGCGGTCAGCATCCGGCGGAAGCTGTCGATGGGGAACTTCGAGTCGATGGGGATCAGCCCGTCTTTCGTGCGGATGGCCGCATCGACCGTCTGGCCGTCCTTGAACTTGTGTTGGAGCTCGAACTGCTCTTTCGGGAAGTTGTTGGCCAGCATGTCGTTCAGGACCTGCTCGCCGAAATTGCCGCGAAGCTTGGAGTTCATGAACACCGACCGCAGGTCGTCGATGTTCTTGCCGATGACCTGCATCGAACGAAGCTCCTGACCCAGATTGCCGATATATCGGGCCGCCTCCGTCAACCGGTCGTTCAACCGGTCATTCATCTTTTGGATATTGTCGTTGATGATCCTGGTCGCGGAGTCCCCGGTCAGCTTTTCGAGCTTTTTCGAAAGGGCATAATAGACGAATGCCACGGAACCCAGAAGGAGTAGACCGATGGCGGCGAGGATAAGAAGGGTTGCTGACATGTGAGGATTGACCGGAAAATTTTTCGTGCCTATACTATAGCGCGTGGCACGGATCGTGTCGCTGGCGAACACGCGTCGCTCATCGGATGGACCGCGCAGGCCCGTGCCCCTGTAGTTCAACGGATAGAACTACCCCGTCCTAAGGGGAGGATGCATGTTCGATTCATGCCGGGGGCACCAGCGTACGCGGCCCCAACCCAGCCCGATATTTGTCCGTGATATCCTTGACAAACAATATTGTACGACACATAGGAGTACGGATTATCGTCCCCATGTTGTCTACAGCTGTGAGTAAGATCAGTACCAGCACGGGCCGCTAGCTCAGTTGGTAGAGCGCTGCATTCGCATTGCAGAGGTCAGGAGTTCGAGTCTCCTGCGGTCCACCAAAAGTCCATTCCTTAGGGAGTGGTTTTTTGTTTCATGTGAAACATGTGTGACGATTTTCTGTGGGCGTCATAATGAGCGTGTGGGTCAACGAGCTCGAGCGGGAGATGGATAGGAGTGATGCGACATCGATGATGAACACCAGCTGTGTGACAACATCATTTTGTTTCATGTGAAACAACCATCCGCTACTTACGACTTTCTTATGAGTCATTGTTACCATCAGTGCGGGTGTTTCACATGAAACTAGAATACAGATCAAAGCCTTTCAAACAGGATTGCTTCCCGTGAAACAGCGACATATACATCTCGTACCAGTGATAAGTATCTAGAAGATTTGGTATTTGGCAACGATTATCTTGACATAAGCTAAATTCCACAGGATGTGTGGGTAAAACTGGGGATATCCTGTGAGAAGCTGTTCAAAACTTGTGCGTAAAGAAGCTTGTTGAGCTTAATCCACAGATTATTTCGCTAATCTTAGCACTTAAAACGATTGACTTTAAGGCAAAATTTTGGTATACTGCTTTTGCATAGAGTGAGGAGGAAATAATCGTGCAGCTTTCTTCTCGCCCGGGCTTGGAAACGAGTCCCTATGCGACAACATCAGGCTTGATCACCTGATAGACCGGAAACGCGAGTCTCACCGCTCGCAACCATCTCGATGGTACCGCTGCCTGTTGGTCAGCAGGAGTCGGCCGCCATCATGCGAGGAGGATGAAGATTCGCGCTCCCGTGCGTGAAGCTCATTTCGTGCATTCGCGTTCGCGCGATTTGCGGAATTTTTTCGCGTACGGACCGACGGCTGCGCGCTTGTGCAAGCGCATGTCGAACGCCCGCCCGCACAATCTCATTCATGTCCATGCGTCCGGCCTTATCCAGGCCGTGGCGGGGTTTAGGTCGTCGCTTGCTGCACGGGCGACGACTGTCACCCGGACGAACTAAGCCCCATGTCCAACGCTCGCACCAGGAAGGAACGGAACCACTCGCCCGTGCCGGCCCTGATCATGGCCGTCGCGGTCTTCATGTCGCTGTTGTCGCTCGCTGCACGCGCGGCAACGGTTTCGGGTTTCTCCGTCCTGGTGTCGAGGCTCCAGGTGAGCCTTCCGGCGGATCATGAGATCAAGTTCGTGACCCCGAGCGGCGTGGACGCACCGACCGACACGATCACGCTCACCTTCCAGTCGGACTACGACTTGAGCGCCATCGAAGCGGACGACATCGATATCGCCGTCGACATCAGTCCCTCGACCAGCAGCTGCGACGGCGCCTTCTCGGATAAGAGCGCCACGAGCACGCCTGCGGCCGGCGTCTGGGGCGCAGCCGTCTCCGGACAGGTCCTCACGCTGACGCCGCCTACGGACGCGGCGCTCGGCGAGATTCCGGCGGGGGATTGCGTCCGGATCCGTGTCGGCACCAACGCCACCTTCGAGGCGGGCGACGGCGACCAGATCATCAATCCGAGCGCGGCAGTGGCCCACACCGTCGTGTTGGGAGGCGGTTTCGGCGACACCGGTACCGCCTACACCTTCAATGTCGATTCCGATCAAGTGACCGTGACGGCGACGGTCGCCGGCGGAGGCGGAGGCGGAGGCGGCCCGACCTGCCCGCCGACCTGCCCGGCACCCTCCATCTTCAATATTCGCGTACAGAACATCACCGAAACCGAGGCGGATGTGCTTTGGGACACGGACATCTCCTCGACCAGCTCCGTGGACTACGGGACGACCGTCGCCTATGGGAGCACCGTCAGCACGGGAGGATCGACCTTCAACCACAGCGTCCATTTGAGCGGTCTCACGCCGGGCGTGCTGTACCACTTCCGCGTCCGCTCCACGGGTTCCGGTCCGGAAGCGATGTCGGGCGACAATACCTTCACGACGCTCGACGCCACGGCGCCGGTCTTGAGCAATATCGCCGCCGTCGACATCACGGGCACCAGCGCGCGCATCGTCTGGGACACGAACGAGGACGCCGATTCGAAAGTCGATTATGGCACGGCGCCCGGACCGCCGTATTCTTCGACCCAATCCAGCGCGACGCTCACCAACAGCCACTCGCTGACGCTGGTGGGGCTCACGCCGAACACGCTCTATCGCTATCGCGTCACTTCGAAGGACGCGTCGAACAACACGGCGACCTCGGTGGAGTTCACCTTCATGACGCTCGATACCGCGGCGCCGATCATCTCCGGCATCAATGTCGACCTCATCACGCAAAGCTCCGCGCGCGTGAACTGGACGACGGACGAGCTGGCGAACTCGACGGTGAGGTACGGCCTGACGGACGCCTACGGATCCGTCGTGCAGGAGGCGGGTCTGGTCGCGAATCACCAAATCGCGCTGACGGGTCTCGCCGCGAACACGCTCTATCACTTCAGCGTCAGCTCGCACGACGCGTCGCGCAACGGGGCGACCTCGACGGACCAGACCTTCACGACGCTCGCCGACACGACGCCGCCCGCGAATGTCACGGGCTTCACCGTGACGCCGTCGAACCAGCAGAACAGCCTTTCCTGGACGAACCCCGCGGACGCGGACTTCGCGGGCGTCCGCATCAAGCGCTCGACGACGGGGTATCCCGCGACGCCGACTTCCGGCACGACGGTCTATGAGTCGAACGGGACATCCGTCATCGATGTCGGCCTCACGAACGGCACGCTCTACTACTACACCGCCTTCGCCTTCGACAGTTCCGGCAACTTCGCGTCCGGCGCCATCGACGACGGCATGCCGTTCGACACGGTCGCGCCCGGGCCCGTCTCCAACCTGGTCGTGACGCCGGGAGACTCGCAGAACGCGCTGTCGTGGACGAACCCTTCCGATCCCGACTTCTCGAATGTCATCGTCCGTCGCGCGACGACCGGCTTCCCGCCGACGCCGTCGTCGGGCACCGGCATCTATAACGGTTCCGGGACGAGCTATCTCGATACCGGTCTCACGAACGGTACGACCTACTACTACTCGGTCTTCGCGCGCGACACCTCCGGCAACCACTCCGGCGCGGCCCAAGCCTCCGGAACGCCCGCCGCGACGCCGCCGCCTGCGCCCGTCTGCGGCGACAATGTCTGCCAGGCGCCGGAAGACAGCAATTCTTGCCCCGCCGACTGCCCCGCGGGACCTCCGCCCGCGCCCGTCTGCGGCGACGCGGTTTGCGAGGCCCCTGAAGACAACGCCTCGTGCCCCGCCGACTGCCCCGCTGGGCCGCCGCCTCCGTCCGGCCCCGTCTGCGGCGACGCGGTTTGCGAGGCCCCTGAAGACAACGCCTCGTGCCCCGCCGACTGCCCGGCGCCCCCGGCCGAACCTCCGGTGGTGCCGCCGCCGCAATCCGAAGAGGAATCGATCGACGCGCAAACCATCCTCTACTACGCCTTGAGCCGCAGGCTCGAACTGCATCGCGACGCCTCCGGATTCTTCCGCATCCTGACGAATCGCACGCTCTCCATCGTCGTGCCGTCGGACGCTCCTCCGCGCGCGGTGCGGTCGATGACGCTCAACTTCGGACAAGGCTCCTTCCTCTTCAGTCGTGCACAGGAACGATCATCATCGCGTATGAAGACGATACGAACGATGTCGTGCCGTTCGAGGTCCGCGTCGAGGGGCACGGCGCGGTCTACGCCAGGAAGGAAGGGCGGGATGTTCCGGTCGCCGGCGCCGTGGTCACGCTCTATCGCCGCATCAATCCGTGGATCGTCTGGGACGCGAGCGCGTACCTGCAGACGAACCCCGTCACCACGGGAACCGAGGGATCCTTCGCCTACATGGCCCCGCAAGGCGAGTACTACATCTCCGTTTCCGCCGACGGGTATCGGACGAGCGATTCCGCGCCGTTCAACCTGACGACGGAAGTCGTGAATCCGAGGATCGAACTCATCGCCTTGCCGCCCAAGCTGACCGAAGTCATCGTCCCTGGCGCTCCGGTCGTCGAGAACATCGGGAATGTCGCCCGCGCGCTCGGAGCGCAAGGCGCCTATGTCACCCGCGTCTTCCGGAACGAGGTCGTCGAAGACCCGCGCGTGAAGACGGCGGCCACGAGCTATGTCGTTCCCGCCGCCGCGGCCATCACGACGGCCGTCGTCGCCACGGCGGTCCAGGCGACCAGCATCATCAGCTACTTCTTCTTCCTGCTCACCCAGCCGATCCTTCTCTTGGGACGCCGCAAGCGCAAGGAGTTCGGTACGGTCTTCAACTCGCTGACGAAACTGCCGGTCGACCTGGCGATCATCCGCCTCTTCCGCTCCAACGGGAAGATCGTGCGCACGAGCGCCACCGACAAGCTCGGCCGCTACGCCTTCCTCGTCGACCCCGGCGAGTACCGCATCGAAGTCTCCAAGCAGGGATACACCTTCCCGTCGCAGTACCTGAAAGACAAGAAGGAGGACGGCCAGTATCTCGACCTCTACCACGGAGAGACGATCCGTGCGGGCGAGCAAGGCGCCGTCATCACGGCCAACGTGCCGATGGATCCCCTCGATGTCGTGAAGTCGACGAAGCGGTTGTACTGGGAAGAGATCGCGCGCAAGGCCCAG
>DYFX01000037.1 GCA_020724945.1 Candidatus Paceibacter sp. | reverse complement strand
CCAGGACAAGGGCCTGGCCACGGGCGGCGTTTCGGGTACGGCCTCGGTCTCCAAGGCCTCCGACTCTCCGGCCGGCGCCACCCTGCCCCTCGGCGCGATGGGCGTGAACTTCCTCAAGTTCAACCTGACCAACAACGGCTCCGCGATGATGGTCGACTCCGTCACGCTCCGCCGCGTCGGTCCGGGCGCCACATCGGACATCTCCGCCGTCTACCTGTATGAGGGCAACACCCGTCTGACCACGGGCCGCTCCGTCAACAGCTCGACGAACGAGGTGACCTTCACCGGCCTCAACCTCTCCCTCGCTTCCGGTCAGACGCGCACCCTCTGGGTCGCCGTCGACATCGCGACGGGCGCGGCCGCCGGTAACGTCCACGCCTTCGAGATGATGTCCGCGATGTCCGGCACGACGATGCTCTCGGGCTCGCCGTTCACGGGCTCCAACTTCACGCTCGCCGGCACGACGGTCGGTTCGCTGACCATCGCGAAGACGGGCTCCATCACCAACCCGAAGGCGGGCGAGATGGAAGCGAAGATCGCTGAGTTCACGATCGCTGCCGGTTCCTCCGAAGATGTCCGCCTCGAGCGCCTTACCCTCTTCCAGAGCGGTAACCTCTCCGGCGGCAACCTCACGAACCTCAAGCTCAAGCAGGCGGGTCTCACGATCGCCACGGCGACTGGCTTCGACGCCAACCTCCGCGCGACGTTCGTCCTCTCCGCTCCGGGCATGCTCCTCGAGAAGGGCGCGACGCGCACCTTCCAGGTCTACGGCGACATCGGTGGCAGCGCTCGCGCCAGCGACACCATCCGGATCTACGCTGAGGAGAACTCCGACGTCCGTGGCGTCGGCCAGACCTTCGGCCATGGCGTCACGGTGACGCGCACGGACTACGACAACAGCGCCGCCAACGGCACTGACGCGTCGTGGAGCACGGTCGAAGCTGGCCAGGTCACCCTGACCTTCCTCGGCCCTTCCTCGACGGAACTCGCGGTCAATGGCAAGGACAAGGAACTCTTCCGGTTCTCCATCGTCGCGCAGTCCAACGTCGAAGTCCGCAACCTCCGCCTGAGCCTGAACGCCACTGGCGACGGTCTCACGAACGGCGGTGCGTCGGCTAACTACACGGACATCAAGGTGACCAACGTCGCTTCCGGTTCCGTGTGGTGGGGTCCGCAGGACGTGGCTGCCGCTGGCAACGACACGACCCAGGCCCTGGTCTTCAACGACGTCCAGACGCTCATGGCCGGAACGGTCTACACGTTCTCCGTGACGTCCGACATCGCGAACGTCGCGGGTATGGCTGATGACGTCGTCACTGCGACGTTGACCGCCTTCACCAGCGGCGTCGACCTCCGCAACCTCGACAACAGCACGTTCCTGGTGACGGCCGACGTCGTCCCTTCCGGTAACCTTACCGGCAACGGACACACCATCAGGGCCGCCTCTCTCACGGCTTCGCTCGGCTCGACGCCGACCTCGCAGTCCTTCGTCAAGGGCACGATGGGCATCGACACCCTCGGTCTCAACCTCAAGGCGGGCGACGCTACGGCGATCACAGTCACGGAGGTCAACACCGTCGGTTACATGGATGAAGGTCAGGATGCCGCCTTCGCCGCGGGCGTCGAGAACTCTCTCAACGTCTCCGACGTCGTCACCTCCTGCCGCCTCATGGACGGCACGACCCAGCTCGGCACGGCCAAGTCGCCGACCGTCGCGACGGGCGTGATGAACTTCACGGGCCTCAACCTCACGATCGCCGCCGGCCAGACCAAGAGCCTGAAGGTCAACTGCGACCTTTCGAACTCCGCCCCTGGTACGGAAGCCTTCGCTTGGCGCGTCACGGGCCTCACGGCTCAGGATCCGGACGGTTCGGCCATCACGGCCTCCGGCACTCCGGTCAACAGCACGCCGACGATGGCCATCACGATCACGGGTGCCGGCACGATGACCTACACGCTCGCTCCGGACGACACTGAGTCCGAAGCCGGCCTCGTCATCGCCGGTAACACGGTCGTCCTCGGCAAACTGCGCCTCACGGCCCAGAACGAGGAACTGAAGCAGACCAAGATGCGCGTTTCGCTCGTCGGTGCGAACCAGTCCAGCGTCATCAGCATGAGCCTCTACGACGGGGCCACGCTCGTCGCCGGTCCGGTCCCGCTCACGGGTCAGAACGCCGACTTCTCGGGCTTCAACTTCGTGGTTCCGAAGAACGGTTCCAAGACCCTCACGGTCAAGGCCGTCCTGAACACGATCTCGAGCGGCGCCACCTCGGGCGTTGACCTCCAGGTTCGCTTCGATGTCGACACCCCGGCTGCTGGTACCTTCGAGTACCGCGGCACCTCGTCCAGCACGGTCGTCACGACCAACACGCCGGGCGCGGACGTCGACGGTCGCAACAAGATCCTCCGCAAGACCAAGCCGACCGTCAGCTTGGCCTCGCTCCCGACGACCACGCTCTCGAACGGCACGATGGTCCTCTCTCGCGTCACCATCACGGCGGACTCCGCTGAACAGGTGTCGCTGAAGACGATCGTCTGGACGATCTCCAAGTCTGCCAACGCCATCACCATCGCTGGCACGCAGTCTGCCGTCCGCGAAGTCGGTCAGGGTTCGACCATCACTGGTGCTGCCGTCGGCAACGCCGGTTGTGGCGCGGCCGCTGGCCCGTGCGTCCTGACGTCGACCTTCACCTCCGAACAGGTGATCGCCGCCGGTACGTCGAAGACCTACGAGCTCGTCGCCACGGTTGCTGGTGCGCTCACCACCAACACGCTCGGCACGTCGATCTCGTCCGACTCGGCGCTCGTCACGGGCGAACTCGATCAGGCTGGCGCCACCGATGGCGACCAGATCGATGACCTCGACGGAACCCCGGCCGCTACGGCCGCGTACAACTTCATCTGGTCCGACAACTCGGCCATCCCGCACAATGACGTCTCTGGCGCCAATGACGGCGAGGATGCGGCTGCGTCGAACGACTGGACGAACGGCCTGTACGTCAAGGTCCTCCCGACCGACACCCAGACCGTCCTCTTCCCGTAATAGGGTAGGGAACTCGTCTCGGGCTTCGGCCTGGATCTAGCCGGTACGCAAGGGTTCGCCTAAGCGCCCCGGCAAGAGCAAACCCCCTCCGCAAGGAGGGGGTTTGTGTTTGTTGACATCGAATGTAGCCGCTATGTACCCCGTAGCCGCAGGGCTTGCCCTGCCTGCCCGAAATCCGAACCGGCACGATTCGAACCGGCAAGGCAAGCCTTGCAGCTACACCCTGCCTGTCCGTAATCCGAACCGGCAAGGCAAGCCTTGCAGCTACACCCTGCCTGCCCGAAATCCGAACCGGCAACCACGAATCCGAACCGGCAAGGCAAGCCTTGCAGCTACACCCTGCCTGTCCGAAATCCGAACCGGCGCTCCCCAGTCCCGTAGCCGCAGGGCTTGCCCTGCCTGCCCGTGCGTTCCGAATCGGATAACGATGGTCGCCATATGAAACATTTTCGAAAACATCTCCGCCTGCACCCGGATCTGTATCGCACCGGCTGGTTTTTCGTGACGATCGTAAGCAGGTCCCGCGAGAAAGCATTCATCGGCACCGGTAAAGAAATCATCGAACATTTGCTCCGCTCGATACCTCATCGAAACCCGGGATGGGGGATTGACTGGCTCGTCGCCATGCCCGATCATGTCCATTTCATCGTCGTGTCGCATCGTATAAACCCGCACGCCTTGCCTGATGTCGTCCGGGCTTTCAAATCTTTGGCTGCATATGCGTTCAAGAATCGCTTCGGTCGCGCAGGATCCCTTTGGCAGCCGAATTATTACGAACACATCATCCGCTCCGAAAAATCCTTGGCGAACATCCGGCGCTACATCGACAACAACCCTTTGAAAGAACGGCTCGACTGGAACATCATCGACCCGCCCGAATCCGAACCGGCACCTCGTACCCCGTAGCCGCAGGGCTTGCCCTGCCTGTCCGAAATCCGAACCGGCAACCACGAATCCGAACCGGCAAGGCAAGCCTTGCAGCTACACCCCGCCTGTCCGACGGCCCCGACCCACCCACATTGACACCCGCGCCATTGCCTGTGCTAGGACCCCATATGCTACTCTCTAACCATATGGGCATGCTCACCCAAGAAGACCTGAAGCAGATCGGCGGCTTGTTGACCGAAAACAACAAGGTTCTTAAGGCCGAGATCCGTGCCGAAATCGTCCCGGAAATCGTCGCGCAAGTCGGCGAGATGCTGGAGCAGAATATCCTGCCGCAGTTCGACATGATGAACGACCGTTTTGACCGCATGGAGACCCGCCTCGATGGCGTGGAGACCCGCCTCGATGGCGTGGAGAATCGTCTTGGTCGCGTCGAAACTCGTCTCGATCGCGTCGAAACTCGTCTCGATCGCGTCGATGGCAAGGTCAACGCATTGACGAATGTCCTCCTGCAAAAGACCATCATCACCGACGCCGACAAACGCGCCGTCCTTTCCTGACCCCCCGAAGCGCGGCCCCCCCCGCGCTTTTTTCGTCCCCGCGAAAAACCCGCCTGTACCGTTTTGCGTCACCTGACGCATTTTCGTCCATGTCAATTTCTGCCCATCACCGCCGTGCGCCGCTTGCGGTCTCGTTCCGGCGGTTCCCCGCCGCGTCGAGCGCGGTCTGCTATACTTCCTTCATATGCGACGGTTCCTGCCCGTGCTCGCGTTCCTCGTCCTGTGCGCGCCTCTGCCGCTTCTCGCGGCCTCGGCGGGGGATTTGGTGAAGGCCGCCGCGCACCCGGCCGTCTATTACTTCGGCGCCGACGGCAAGCGCTATGTCTTCCCGAACTCCGCCTCGTACTTCTCCTGGTACGACGACTTCGCGTCGGTGAAGACGGTCTCCGACGCCGAACTCGCCGCCATGCCCATCGGCGGGAATGTCACCTATCGCCCCGGCACGCGGATGGTGAAGATCCAGACCGACCCGAAGGTCTACGCCGTCGGCCGCGGCGGCGTCCTGCGGCATGTCGGTTCCGAAGCCGTGGCGCAGTGTCTCTTCGGCGGCAACTGGAACGCGCAGATCGACGACATCCCCGACGCCTTCTTCGTCGACTACGAGATCGGCGAGCCGGTCGCGCATTGCGTCGCCTACGACCCCGGCGCCGAACGCCTCGCCGTGCCGACCATCGGCGTCGACAAGGGCTTGGAAGGACCGCCGGCCGATCCGTTCCCGACCGTGCCGACCTGGAGCGTCGTCCTCGGCGCGCCGTCGCCGTCCGCGGGCGGGGAGGGGACGCTGATGGAACTGCGCTTCCGCACGCCGCTCGACCTCACCGTCACGCGCCTGCCTGTCCAGCTCGACGCGCTCTACGGCGCCCCCGTCGACGGCGTCGTCGACGCGGACCTGGGCGGCCTCGTGCGGGGCGCGGGCGTGCGTCCGAATCTGAAATCCCTCCGCTGGGTCGACGCGTCCGGCAACCTCGTCTTCAGCGAGGTCGCGCTCTCGCTCGCGACCGCCGACGACCAGCGCCAGACGCTCGAGTTCGGCGGCGCCTGGCGCGTGCCGGCGGGAACCGACGCCCGCATCCGCCTCGTCGCGGCGTTCGACGAGGAGCTTCCCTCCGGCGAGGCGTACCGCGCCGCCGTGCCCGTCGCGCGCATCGTGCTCGCCGACGACGCCGGGAACGCGCGCCCCTTCCTGCCGTCCTTCGACCTCGTCGGCCCGAATGTCGCCGTCCATGGCGACGCCTTCGCCGTCTCCGTCGCGCCCATCCCGACGCCGCGCGACCATGTGCGCGGCGCGCGCGGGGTCGATGTCGCCGCCTTCACCTTCCGCGCGCCCGGCACGACCTCCGCGACGGTGCGCTCCATCGCCTTCCAGGGCTACATCGACGAGCAGGAAAGCGCCGGCGGCTTCCTGCCCGGCGCCGACGCCGACAACGGCACCGAGACCCGCGTGCGTGATCATCTCTCCGCCCTCTGGCTGACGGACGAGGCGGGGACCGTCGTGGCGGGGCCCGCCGCCGTCGAGCTCGGCGGCCGCGCGGTCTTCTCGGGGATGGCGCTCGCGCTCCCGGCCGGTTCCGTGCGCACCTACCGGCTCCGCGGCGATCTTTCGCCCGACGCGCCTGTCGAGGAGCATGACGACCTCCTCGCGTTCGATGTCGTCGACGCCGCGAGCGACATCGAAGCCTATGACGCCTCCGGCGCCCGCCTGTCTTCCTCCGGCCTCGCGCCGAACGGCGGCGCGAACCCCGTGGGATATGTCGCGGTCCGCAAGCACGGCACGCTCACGATGGCTTGGCAGGGCGCCATCGCCTCCGCCGTGGCGGGACGCGAGACCCTGATCGGCACGCTGGAGATCTCCGCGCTCCGCGACAGTTTCATGTTCTCGACCATCACCTTCGCCTCCGTCGGACAAAGCCGCGAATCGCTCCTCGGCCTGCGGCTGGCCTACACGGCGCCGGACGGCTCCGCCGCTTCCGCCGCCGCCGACTTCGCCGGCAACGACGCGTCCTTCACCGGGCTCGCCCTGCGCGTGCCGAAAGACGGCGTCGTCCGCGTGCCCGTCTACGCGCGCCTCGGCGGCATCGGACAGGACCGGCTCTCCGGCGAGCGCCTGCGCGTCATCGTCGCGCCCGACCGCGCCATGGCGTTCGCCTCCGAAGCCGAAGGCCGCTCGTTCACGCACGCCGACCTCTCCGCCGCCGGACCGCTCCGACTGCCGACCGGCGCGGCCTCCGACCTCACGATGCGCCTCACGGAACTCGTCGCGGCGCGGCACGCCTCCACGCCGTCCGGCACGGTCGCGCGCGGACAGGCTGTCGAGGTCCTGCGCTTCACGCTCACGGCCGCCCCCGAAGGCGCGGCGCGCGTCCGCAAGCTCGCCTTCCGCATCGAGCCGGGCGATGTGAACCGCGACGGGGCCGACAGCGATGTCCTCGAGCGCTGGGCCGATGTGAACGGCGACGCGGCCGACGACAACGATCTCCTCGAACTGCGCCGCCTGCGCGCCGACGGGGGATACGATGTCATCGGCGAAGGTCTCGAGGCGTCCGTCCGCTACGGCATCGTGCGCGACGGCGCGGCCGACATGACGCCGCAAGGAGTCGACACGCGCTACGGCGACCAAGGCCTGATCGAGATGGCATTCGCGGAGGGTTCCGAACATCTCATCGCCGCCGGCGAGACCGCGACCTTCGTCCTCGCGCTCAAGACCGACAGCTTCACGATCGGTACCTGGACGCTGAAGTCGCGCCTCTTGGGCGGCGCCGATTTCCTCTGGACGGACGCGCCGTCCGGCTATCACGCGCCCTGGGACGGCGCGGAGACGCTGGGATTGCCCGTCGTTTCGCCCGAGTTGACGGTCTCCTGAAGAGCCTTGTAGGGGAAGGTGCCATCGGCTACACTGGTGGCACCTTTTTGAGCACGCACGCATGGCGAAACAGACCGGAAAGAAAGGGTTTTCTCGCGTTCTCGCCGTCGTGGCGCTGTGCTTCGCGTCCTCGCTCGCGCCGGCCTCCGCCGCCCTTCCGAACGACCCGCTCATCGAGGAGCAGTGGTACTTGGATGCCGTCGGCATGCCCGAGGCCTGGGAGTTCGCCAAAGGCTCGCCGACCGTCACGGTCGCCGTGCTCGATTCCGGCATCGATCTCTCGCATCCGGATCTCGCCTCGCGCATCTGGACGAACCCGCGCGAGATTCCCGGCAACGGCGTCGACGACGACCGCAACGGCCATGTCGACGATGTCCGCGGATGGGATTTCGTCGATAACGACGCCGACCCGAATCCGAATGTGCGCGCGGACAGCCCGCTCGACGGCGCCAACCACGGCACCGTCGTGGCCGGCATCATCGGCGCGGCCGGCGGCAACGCCGAAGGCATCGCCGGCATCAACTGGAATGTCCGCATCCTGCCGCTGCGCGTCCTCGATGAGGCGGGCTCCGGTTCGACGCTCGCGGTCGTCCGCGCCGTCCGCTACGCCGTCGCCGCCGGCGCGAAGGTCATCAACATCAGCTTCACCGGCGCCAGCTACAGCTCGACGCTCGCGCAGGCCTTGCGCGAGGCGCATGACGCCGGCGTGCTCGTCGTCGCGGCGGCCGGCAACGAGGGCGACACCGAGCGCGGAGGGGACCTCAACATCTATCCTTCGTATCCCGCCTGCTATCGCGGCGCGGGCGGCGAGCGCGTCGTGCTGGCGGTTTCGGCGCTCGATCGCGACGGCGTCAAATCGAGCTTCTCGAGCTACGGTTCGGATTGCATCGGCATTTCCGCGCCAGGCGAACGCTTCTTCTCGACGCAGGTCTTCCGTCCGGCCTTCGCCGGGTTCCGCGAGCCGTACGGCGATTCGTGGGCCGGTTCTTCGCTGGCCGCGCCGGTCGTTTCCGGCGTGGCGGCGCTCCTCGCCTCGATGGATCCCTCGCTCGACGCCGACGACCTGCGCGCCTTCCTGCGCGCCACCGCCAAGGACATCAACCCGCTGAACGGCCCCTACGCCGGGCACCTCGGCGCCGGACAGATCGACGCCGCGGCCGCCGTGCGCGCGGTGCAGGCGGCGCTCCTCGGAGGCACGGAACCGGAACAGCCGCCGGAGTCGCCGCTCGCGTCCGGGCGCCTCATCAAGCTCGCGTCCTCGTCGGCCGTCTACTATCTGGGCGGCGACGGCCGGCGCTATGTCTTCCCGAACGAGAAGACCTTCCGTTCGTGGTTCCCGGTCGCGCCGAGCGTCCGCGTGGTGAGTCCCGCGGAGATGGCGGGCTACCAGCTCGGCGGCAATGTCACCTATCGGCCGGGCGTCCGGATGATCAAGATCCAGACCGACCCCAAGATCTACGCCGTGAGCCGGGGCGGGCTCCTGCGCCATGTCATCTCCGAAGGCGTCGCGGCCGGCCTCTACGGGCCGGATTGGAACACCAAGATCGATGATGTGCCGGAAGCCTTCTTTATCAACTACCGCGTCGGACCGGCCATCCAGGACATCTTCGACTACGATCCCGCCGCGGAACGCGAGCGCGTCCCGACCATCGACCACGACAAGAACCTGTTGCCGGGCGGCCTCTAGCGTCGTATACTGGGGGCGCCGGAGTCTCACCAAATATCCCGTTTTTACGCATCGATATGGCTGAAGAGAAACGCACGGTCGTCGTCACCGGCGGCGCCGGCTTCATCGGCTCGCATCTCTGCGAGCGCCTGCTCTCCGACGGGCACCAGGTCATCTGCATCGACAACTTCATCACTTCCGAAGTCTCCAACATCGAGTCGATGCTGAAGAACCCGGATTTCGAGTTCATCAAGCTCGACATCAACGAGCCGTTCGACCTCGAAGCGTTCCCGGAACTCGCGCGTTTCAAGATCAATGTCAAAGGCGTGCAGGAGATCTACCACCTGGCCTGCCCGACCTCCGCCAAGAAGTTCGACAACCTCCGCATCCAGACGTATCTCGCCAACTCGGTGGGCATGCGCAACACGCTCGACGCGGCCGTGAAGTACAAGGCGCGCTTCCTGCACGCCTCGACCTCCGTCGTCTACGGGCCGCGCCGCGAGGACGGCGCCCGCTTCAAGGAGACCGATCTCGGCCTCACCAACCAGGCCTCGCCGCGCGCCTGCTACGACGAGGGCAAGAAGTTCGCCGAAGCCGCCTGCTTCACCTACGCCTCCGTCTACGGGCTCGACATCCGCGTCGCGCGCCTGTTCCGTACCTACGGCCCGCGCCAGCGCCTGAACGACGGCGAGATGGTCCCGGACTTCATCATCGACGCGCTCGAAGGCCGCGACCTCGTCGTCTACGGCGACGAGGACTTCAGCACCTCGCTCCTGTATGTCACCGACGCGGTCGACGGCATGGTGCGCCTGATGCGCGCCTCCAAGAACCCCGGCCCCGTGAACTTCGGCGGCGACGAGGACATCCACCTCGCCGATGTCGGCCGCAAGGTCATCGCCATGACGCAATCGAAATCGAAGCTCGTCTTCGAGGCGCCGCTCCTCTTCATGACGCGCCAGGGCCTGCCGGACCTCCGCAAGTCCAGCGACGAGCTCGGCTGGATCCCGCTCGTCCGGCTCGAGGACGGCCTCAAGCGGTCCGTCGAGTACACGCTGGTGACCAAGGGCCTCGCCAGGAACATCTAGCATGGAAAAACGGGTCATCGTCATTCCCGCGTATAACGAGGAGAAGACGATCGGCGATGCGGTGCGCGGCGCCCTTCATGTCGCCGACCGCGTCTTGGTCGTGGACGACGGTTCTTCCGACCGCACTTCCGAGATCGCCGCGGCCGCCGGCGCCGCGGTCGTCCGCCACGCGGTGAACCGCGGGCTCGGCGGCGCGCTCGGCACCGGCATCGAAGGCGCGCTCCGCCTCGGCGCCGACGCGGTCGTCACCATGGACGCCGACGGCCAGCATCGCGCCGAGGACGCCAAGGCCGCCTTCGACCGCCTGGCGGAAGGCGATGTCGATTTCGTCATCGGCTCGCGGATGCTCGAGGGGAAGGGGAACATGCCCGCGCGGCGCCGCTTCGCCCAGTTCCTCGGCAACGCGCTGACCTTCGTGCTCTTCCGCAAATGGGTGAGCGACAGCCAGAGCGGCCTGCGCGGCATGACGCGCCACGCCGCCGAACGCATCCGCCTGCGCTCCTCGCGCATGGAAGTCTCTTCCGAGTTCGTGAAGGAGATCGTCGACAAGCGGCTGCGCCTCGCCGAGATCCCCATCGAAGCCATCTACACCGACTACTCCCTTTCCAAAGGGCAGAGCTTCGCCGTGGGCATCCAGACGGCCCTGAAGCTCATCCTCCGCCGCCTTCTCGATTGATATGACCGTCATCCAGATCCTCCTCGCCGTGTTCGCCGCCTTCGGTTTCCTGGCGGCCGTCTCGCGGTTCCGCCGCGGCGGCATCGGGCTCAAGCAGCTCACGCTCTGGACGCTGCTCTGGGGCGCGGTCATCGTCGTCGTCCTGCGTCCGGAGACCACGTCCGACATCGCGCGGCGCCTCGGCGTCGGCCGCGGCGCGGATGTCGTGGTCTACCTCTCCATCGCCGCGCTCTTCTACCTCCAGTTCCGACTCTTCGCGCGCGTCGAGGATCAGGAACGCCAGATCACCAAGCTCGCCCGCGAGCTCGCGCTGAAGGACCTCAAGGAATGAAACGCGTCGCCGTCATCGTCGTCTCGTGGAACCACGGCCGTTTCCTGGCCGAGTGTTTCCGTTCCGTGGCCGAAGCGGGCATCGCTCCGGGCGAGGCGACCCTGATGATCGTCGACAACGCGAGTCCCGACGGCACCGGCGATCTCATCGCCCGCGAGCTCCTTTCTTCCGACGGCGCGACGACGAAGGAAGGTTTCCCGTGCGTCTTCTTCAAGAACGCCGACAACCTCGGATTTTCCGGCGGCAACAACCAGGCCATCCGCAAGGCGCTCGAGGACGGCTACGACTATGTCTATCTGCTGAACCCCGATACCGAAGCCGCCCCGGGCTTCCTCGAGGAGGCCGTGCGCGTGGCGGAAGGGGATCCGGAGATCGGCGTCGTGCAGAGCCTGCTCCGCCTCCATCCCGCGACGGACCTGGTGAACTCCTACGGCAACGAGATCCACTTCCTGGGCTTCGGCTACGCGGGAGGGGAGTCGATGCCGTTTCATGACCCGTCGGTGCAGGAGAAGCTGCGCGTGCGCGACATCGCCTACGCCAGCGGCGCCGGCATGCTCGTCCGCGCCGAGACGCTGCGCGAGATCGGTCTGCTCGACGAGGAGCTCTTCGCCTATCACGAGGACCTCGAGTTCTCGTGGCGCGCGCGGCTCGCCGGCCGGCGGATCGTCCTCGCGCCGAAGTCCGTCGTCTTCCACAAATACGAGTTCTCGAGGAGCATCAAGAAATATTTCTGGATGGAGCGCAACCGCTTCATCGTGATGCTCCGCATGTACCGGCTCCCGACGCTCGCTCTCCTGCTCCCGGCTTTCCTGGCGATGGAGCTCGGGCTTTGGGCGTTCGCGTTCAAGGGCGGCTGGTGGCGCGAGAAGCTCAAGGCTTGCGCCTACTTCCTTTCGCCGTTGAACTGGATGCGGCTGCTCGAGGCGCGCCGCCGCGCGCAGGCGCTCCGCACGATTTCGGACCGCGAAGCGACGCGGCTTTTCACCGGACGCATCCTCTTCCAGCAGATGCGGCCGTCGCTCCTGACGCGCGTCGCCAACCCCGTCTTCGCGGCGTATTGGGCGCTCGCGAGGCTCATCCTCCGATGGTAGCCATGCGCGTCGCCGTCGTCGTCTCCACCTATCCTCCGTATCCGGGCGGCATGGGCAACGCCGCCGCGGCCCACGCCGAGGCCCTCGCGTCCGCCGGGCACGCCGTGACCGTCTTCTCGCCCGGCCGGAACCTCCGGCCGCTCTTCCGCATCGGCAATTCCGCCTGCGCGCCCCAGCTCTGGTGGAAACTGCGCGGCTTCGACGCCGTCGAGCTGCACTACCCGTTCTTCGGCGGCGCCGAATGGGTCTGGCTCTGGAAGCGGACCTTCGGCCGCCGCAAGCGCCTCGCGGTGATGTACCACATGGACGCCGTCGGATCCGGGTTCTTCGGCGCCGTCTTCCGCCTGTACCGCGCGCTCTTCCTGAAACCGATCCTGCGAGCCGCCGATGT
>DYFX01000036.1:2147-12710 GCA_020724945.1 Candidatus Paceibacter sp. | reverse complement strand
GAGCCCGCGGATGTCGTACGCCTTGAAGATGCTGGGATTGTAGTCCATAATGGAGTCATCTTAACTTCACGCCGAAAAAAGCACCACACACTATGGATATGGCGCTCTATATCATCCTCGGCGTCCTGGTCCTCGCCGGCCTCTGGCTCTGGTCGGTCTACAACGGGCTCGTGACGCTGAATGTCCGCACGGACGAAGCTTGGTCGGACATCGAAGTCCAGCTCAAGCGCCGCTACGACCTGATCCCGAACCTCATCAACACGGTGAAGGGCTACGCCGCGCACGAGTCCGGCGTGTTCGAGAAGGTCACGCAGGCCCGCGCCGCCGCCATGGGCGCCCAGACGCCCGGCGCGCACGCCCAGGCCGAGAACATGCTCTCCGAGACGCTCAAGTCGCTCTTCGCGGTCTCCGAAGCGTATCCGGACCTGAAGGCCAACCAGAACTTCCTGAACCTCCAGCACGAGCTGCGCGACGCCGAGGACAAGATCCAGGCCTCCCGCCGCTTCTACAACGCCAACGCGCGCGACATGAACATCAAGATGCAGGTCTTCCCCAGCAACTTGGTCGCCCAGTCCCTCGGGTTCAAGAAGCGCGACTTCTTCGACCTCCCGGACGGCGACGCCGCGCAGCAGAATGTCGAAGTGAAGTTCTGACGGAAAAAGACCGGCCCTTGAAAGGGGCCGGTTTCGTTTCAGGAGCGCTTCTTGTTGTAGGTCAAGACGGCGCGGAGGGGCGGACCCTTCTTCCGCGGATCCGCCAGGTACGGCCGCACGAAGAGCGCGGCCCAGTCGTCGGGCTCCCAGCCGGACTGCGTCCAGTGGACCCACATGCCGAGCGCGCAGGGCTGGCCGTAGCCTTCGCCGGGCCGGCCGGGGTACTCCATCCACCCCCTCTCGAGATCGGGTTCGATGAACCCCTCGAAGCGCACGGCGCCGGTCTCGTCGGTGACGCGCAGGTGATGCCCGGCGTCGAGGACATGCAGGCCGTCGTATCCCGTCTTGCCGTCCTCGTAGACGGCCCACATCACGCCCTCGGTGCCGGTCTCGAAGTAGTCGTGGAGGGTGCCGTGGACGACGGTCTCGGGCAGGGCGGCCAGGTGCCGCTCGGCGTCGGCGCGCAGCCCGTCGATCCGCGCGTCGGATAGGCCTTCCTCGCGCAGCGCCGCGCGGCCTTCTTCATCCTCGGTCGCGCGCAGGAAGGTCTTGAGCGTCCCGATGTAGCGCTTCGCGATCGTCTCGCGTGTCGCGTCGTCGAGCCCGGGCCAGTCCTTCACCAGGATATCGTCGTGCATCGTCCTCTCCTTTCCAAGGTGCCGCCGCCATCGTAGCACGCGGACGAAAAAACCGCCGACGAAGGGGCGTCAGCGGCGCATGCGAGCGAGGGCGTTCGGGATGGCGTCGACGCGGATGACGACTTCCATATGATCGAGGACCGGGTCGACGAAGGACGCGCAGCGCGGCGGCTTCGGGAACGGCGCGGAGACATCCGCGATGTCCTTGCACTTCAGCGCCTTCGCGAGCGCGCGGGTCTGCGCGTGGCGCGACTGGGCGCCGACGAGCGTGAGGCGGCGGCTCTTGGAGCCGCGATACCACTTCGCCAGGAGCTTGGCCGAATCGGCGTAGAGCGCGTCGAGCGCGACGATGTGCGCGAGGCGCGCGTCGGAAAGCCATTCGCGGATGACATAGACGCCGCCGCTATGCGCCAGCGCGACGACCTTCCGCGGCGGCTTCGCGCCGCCGTGCGCACGGATCGATGCCAGCAGCGCGTCGAGCGATGTCCACTTCACCTTGCCTCGGCCGTTCACGGGGGCCTCGACGGCGACGAAGAGAGCGCCCAACCCGCTCGCGGCGAACTGCGCGGGCAGGCCGTGCGCGTCCCAGATGCAGTCGAGATACGGCCGCTTGCCGACGCAGCGGTCGTAGCCGATGTCGTGGCCGTGGACATAGACGACCGTCACGGCCGTCTTCGGGTCGTAGCCGGCGGGCGTCCAGAGATGCACATTCCCCCGCTTGCCGGCGGAATAGCACCAGTGCTCTCCGCCCTCCTCGGCGACGGGTTTCTTGGGACATCCGGCGGCGGAAGCGCGGCCGGCGGCAAGGGACGCGAAGAGCAGGAACACGACGGCGATCGGCACGATGCGGCGCATGAGACCTCCGGAAAAGGGCCGGCAGGAAGTATAGGCCGGCGCGCGGAAATGTAAAGACCGCCCGGAGTCGTGGCGGTCAGGTCCAGTCGGCGCGCGGACGCTCGAGTTCGAGCGCGTCGAAGGCGGCGACGAGCTCTTCGCGGGTGAAGCCGAGCTCGATCAGCACCTGCATCGCCTTGCGGATGTCATGGTCGGAGGCGATGTCGGCTTCCTCGCGGCCCAGGAGGCAGCGGCGGAGCCAGCCGCGGTCGATCCAGGACATGACGCGTCTCGACTTGAGGAGCGCGATCATGGCCGTGCGAGGCGTGACGGAAAGGGCGGCGGGTTCGCGGTACATGGCCGGACCTTAGCTCCGAGCCTCATCGCGGTCAACTGACGCCGGAGCGCCGTGGAAGATTCCCGCCTTGTCGCGGTCATCGGTCAGTCGCATCCGCCGGTACCAGCGCCGGTACGCCGGGGCGACCAGCGCATGCAGGAGGATCGTCGCGACCGCGAAGCCCGCGAGGAGCTTCAGGTGCGCGGCGAGTCCGCCGGCGGCGAAGGCGAAGCCCATCGAGACCAGGAACCCGACGAGGTAGTCCACCGGGAAGAGGCCGAGAATCCAGGGCGACTTCGCGTGCCACCAGACCTGGTCCTTCTTGAATCGGCCCTTGTAGTGGGGATTCAGGACGAACCAGTAGTAGTCCCAAAGCGGACACCAGGCGAAGTACATCGCCCAGGCCTTCAGCTCCTCGGTCCCTGACCACGGCACTCCCATGAAGAAGTGCGCGTGGAAGAGGAGCGCCGGGAAGAAGAACATGAACGCGTGGTAACCGGTCAGGGGCTTGCCGGCCATCAACCGGCCGTACAGCGTCGCCCAGAAACCGGTGGTGCGGTACCAGGTCGGCAGTTTTTCGGCCCATCCATGCTTGCCCTCGACTTCGATCTCGATGCAGGCGATGACGGCGGCGAAAAACGCCCAAAACGCGGAGGACAAGACGATCGGATCCATGGGACCTCCTCGGACGCGGAGTTCGAAGGAACGGACCGCTGAAGTTAGCGCAGAACGAGGCCTGCGTCAACCCGAAGTTATCCAATTGTCCATGAGGCGAAAAATTGATAGAATTCAGCGTATCCGACGCATTATAGATGTATCGCGTTCATGTACTCCCAAATCACTTCCAACAAGCGCAAAAGCGTCCTGCTCATCGCCGTCTTCCTCGTCCTGGTCATCGGTCTCGGCTGGCTGATCGACGCCACCTACGACTCCGGCGGCATCATCACCTTCATCGCGCTCGCCTACGCCCTCGTGACCGCGCTCGTCGGCTACTACTCCGGCGACAAGATGGCGCTCTGGGCGTCCGGAGCGAGAGAGATCAAGAAAGAGGACTCCCCCGAACTTTGGCGGCTGGTCGAGAACCTCTGCATCGCGGGCGGCCAGCCGATGCCGAAGGTCCACATCATCGACGACCCGGCCCCGAACGCCTTCGCCACCGGCCGGAACCCCGAAACCTCCTCCATCGCCTTCACGACCGGCCTCCTCCAGCGCCTCGACCGCACCGAACTCGAAGGCGTCGTCGCGCACGAGCTCTCTCACATCAAGAACTACGACATCCGCGTCATGACCATCGTCGTCGTGCTGGTCGGCGTCGTCGCGGTCATGGCCGACCTCTTCCTGCGCATCAGCTGGAGCGGCGGCGGCCGCAAGCGCGAGGGCGGCGGCATCCTGCTCATCCTCGGCATCGTCGCCATCATCCTGGCGCCGCTCATCGCCAACCTCGTGAAGCTCGCGGTCTCGCGGCGGCGCGAATACCTGGCGGACGCCTCGGGCGCGCTCCTCACCCGCTATCCCGAAGGCCTGGCCCGCGCGCTCGAGAAGATCTCGTCCTACGAAGGCCCGATGAAGCACGCCCACTCCGCCACCGCCCACATGTTCATCTCGAACCCGTTCGGCAAGGGCGGCTGGGCGGCGGGACTCACCTCCACGCATCCTCCGGTCGAGAAGCGCATCGCGGCGCTCCGCCAGATGGGGACGACGGTCTAACTCAACGGATCCCTCGACTTCGCTCGGGATGACAAGAAAACCATGAACGCCGAAATCCTCGACAAGTTCTCCACGCATCTCAAGAACGCCCTCGTCCGCGCCTACGCGCTCGCGCAGGAACTGCGCCAGCCGGCCATCGAGCCCGCGCACCTGATGTACGCCCTCGCGGCGCAGAAGGGTTCGATCGCCTCCGAAGTGCTCACCAAGCTCGGCCTCTCGTCGGACGACATCAAGCGCTTCGTCGCGGAACGCGCCGAAGGCAAGCCGTTCGCGCCGCCCGCGCTCGACGCCGCGGCCGGCGACGCCTCGCCGAAGCTCTCGGCGGAGGCGAAGCGCACCATCGAGAAGGCCGTGCTCACCGCCAGCCAGCACGAGCACAAGTATGTCGGCACCGAGCATCTCCTCTCCGCCATCCTGCAGGTCTCGAGCGAAGCGCTCGAGCCGTACTTCGAATCGCGCGGCATCCCGCTCAAGGCGGTGAAGGACCAGATCGCGGGCGTCTTGAAGTCCACCTCGAAGTTCCCCGACATGACGGAGACCTTCGGCGCCAAGAAGGGCGAGGGCAAGGACGCGAAGAAGGACGCCAAGGGCAAGGCCAAGTCCCCCGCCGCCAAGGCCGCCAAGACCCCGGCGCTCGACTTCTTCGGCGTCGACATGACCGACAAGAAGTACGTGCAGAAGCTCGAGGATGTCATCGGCCGCGAGAAGGAGGTCGAGCGGATGATCCAGGTGCTCTGCCGCAAGACCAAGAACAACCCCGTCCTGCTGGGCGAACCCGGCGTCGGCAAGACCGCCATCGTCGAAGGCCTCGCCAAGAAGCTCGCCTCCGGGCAGGTGCCGCCCGCGCTCGAAGGCAAGCGCATCATCTCGATCGACCTCGGGCTCATCATCGCCGGCACCATCTACCGCGGCGAGTTCGAGAGCCGCCTCAAGCAGATCATCGACGAGGTGAAGGCGCATCCCGAGATCATCCTCTTCATCGACGAGCTCCACATGATCATGGGCGCCGGCGCCGCCTCCGGTTCCATCGACGCCGCCAACATCCTGAAGCCCGCGCTCGCCCGCGGCGAGATCCGCTGCATCGGCGCGACGACGCTGGCCGAATACAAGAAGCACATCGAGTCCGACGGCGCGCTCGAGCGGCGCTTCCAGTCCGTGCAGGTCGCCGAGCCGACGCCGGAGCAGGCCGTGCACATCCTGAAGGGTTTGCGCGAATCGTTCGAGAACTTCCACGGCATCCGCATCAGCGACGCCGCCATCGAAGCCGCCGTGCAGATGTCGGTGCGCTACGTGCAGGACCGCTTCCTGCCGGACAAGGCCATCGACCTGGTCGACGAGGCCGCCGCGATGCTGCGCGTGAACGAGGGCCAGGATCCGGAGGCGCTCGAGGCGCGCGCGGTCGAAGGCAAGCTCGAGGATGTCCGCGCCAAGAAGCGCGAGGCCGTCGTCGGAGAGAACTTCACCGAAGCGCTCGCGCTCAAGGAGCATGAGAAGGCGCTCAAGAAGAAGATGGAGACGCTCGAGCGCGGACGCGCCGACGAGCCGCAGACGGAAGTCACGGCCGCCGATGTCGCCAAGGTGGTCGCCCGCTCGACCGGCGTCCCCGTCGAGGATCTCGTCTTCGAGGAGAAGCGCCAGCTCGTCGACCTCGAGGCGAAGCTCAAGGCCCGCGTGGTCGGCCAGGACGAAGCCGTGAAGGCGGTCGCCGAATCCATCCGCCGCGCCCGCCTCGGACTCGCCAGCCCCAACCGCCCGCTCGCCTCCTTCCTGTTCATGGGCCCGTCGGGCGTCGGCAAGACGGAGCTCGCCAAGGCCATCGCCGAGACGGTCTTCCGCGACAAGGAGGCCTTCGTGCGCGTCGACATGTCGGAGTTCACCGAGAGCTTCAACATCTCGAAGCTCATCGGCTCCCCCGCCGGCTATGTCGGCTACCGCGATTCCAACAAGTTCGCCGACGCCGTGAAGCGCCGTCCGTATTCGGTCGTGCTCTTCGACGAGCTCGAGAAGGCGCACCCGGACATCCTGAACCTCTTCCTGCAGATCTTCGAGGACGGCCACCTGTCCGACGCCACCGGCCGGAAGATCAACTTCAAGAACACCATCATCATCATGACCTCGAATGTCGGTTCGGAGCATCTCCGCACCGCCACGGTCGGCTTCGGCACCTCCGGCAGCAAGGACGCCTCCATGGCCGAGAAGTTCCAGGACGCCAAGAGCTCGATGCTCCAGGAACTCGAACGCCAGTTCCGGCCGGAGTTCATCAACCGCATCGACAAGGTCATCCTCTTCCGCCCGCTCGACCTCGCCTCGCTCCAGAAGATCGTGAGCCTGCACATGAACGACCTCAACAGGCGCCTGGAGGCCGAGCACCGCATCAAGATCGCCCTCACGGCCCAGGGCCAGAAGCTCCTCGCCGAGAAGAGCTTCATCCCGCTTCAGGGCGCCCGCGGCGTCCGCAAGACCATCCAGGAGATGGTCGAAAACCTCGTCGCCGAGCGGCTTTTGGGCGGAGCCCACGCCCCCGGCGAGACCGTGCGGCTGACGGTCAAAGATGATACACTTATCGTGAAGCCTTAGCGCTTTTCGTATGGCCGAACCGCGACCGGCAGGACCGACGCGACAGGAGGCGGCCAACGAGGGCCGTCTTCGCGCCGCCCGCCGAGAAGCGCCGCCCGGCGCCGCGGAGACCGGCCCGAGCATGAGCGACGGCGCCGCCGAGGACGCCCGGCGGATGCGCACCGAGCGAGCATCCGACGAGGCGGCGGCGCAGAACATCGAGCGTCGCCAAGGCATCACGCAGCGGGCCGGCGTGCAGATCGATCGCAAACGGGTCGAGTACACGCCGGAGACGCGTGTCGGCGACCTCACGATCTCACGCGGGCGCCAAGTGACCGAGCGCGAGGAAATGGGGGCCGGCGCGCGCGATCGCGGCGCCGGGGCGGCCCTGCGGCAACAGCGGTTCGAAAGCCAGCTCCGGCGCCAAAAGCGCCAGGGTCCGGGTCAAGGAAAGGAGGGCGGAGTCTCCGCCAAGCAGGTCATGTCGCTCGCCAAGAAGTCCCCGGTCGGCCTCGCGGCGACGGCGGCGGTCGGAGCCCTGCAAGGGAACTTCACGAACCCCGCGATGGGCCGCACCGTCGGACGCGGCTGCGTCCGCTCGCTCTGGACCTCCCTCTGGCCGACCTTCGGCCACACCATCTACCTGATCGGCATCATCTTCTTCATCGCCTGGAGCTCGCGCTTCGCGCGGAAGTGGCTGCCGCAGATCGGCGAGGAGTGGTTCCCGCCCGAACTCATCAGCAAGATCCCCAAGGGCGTGCTGGTCCCGCTCAAGCTGGCCGAGCTCATCGGCATCCTCTTCGTCCTCTTCTGGGTCCTCCTGCTCGATCTCGCCTGCCTCGGCCTCTGGGCCTTCATGCTCGCCGTGCTCCTCTCCGCCACGAATTTCGTCTGAAGGTATGATCAAGAAAATCGCCCTCATCCTCCTGTTCATCGGCGCGACCTTCGGCATGGCTTTCATGCTCTATCGCTTCTTCTTCGCGGGACCGCCCGCGGAGCCGCCGGTGACCGAGCCCCCGGTGACGGTGCCTCCCGGCGGACTCCCGACGGCCGGCGAGGGCCAGATTCCCGGAGAAGTCGTCATCGGTCCCGACGGGCTTCCCGTCTCCCCCGGCGTGCCGACGCCGGGCGTCCCGACGGCTCCGGTCGCGCCGGTCGAGGTGGTCGGAGAACCGAACGCCGTCGCGGCGTCCGCCTTCGCGACGAGCGGCGGACTCGATTACTACAACCAATCGGACGGCCGTTTCTATCGCGTCGACGGCGACGGCAACTCCGTCCGCCTCTCCGATCGGATCTTTCCGGAAGTGTCCGACGTGACCTGGTCGAACGACGGCGGCAAGGCCGTCATCGAATTCCCCGACCAGTCCAAGATCGTCTACGACTTCGAACAGGAGTCCCAGGTCACGCTCCCGAAGCACTGGGAGGATTTCTCCTTCAGCTCCGACGGCGACAGTTTCGTCGCCAAGTCCATCGGCCTCGACACCGCCAACCGATGGCTCATCCTCGCCTCCTCCGACGGCTCGACCGCCAAGCTCATCGAGCCGCTCGGCGACAACGCCGACAAGGTCGTCGTCAGCGTCTCGCCCGACTCGTCGATCCTGGCGTTCTCGGCCACGGCCGAGCCCGTCGGCTTCGATTCGCGCGACCTCCTGCCGATCGGACCCAACGGCGAGAACCTGAAGGCGATGCGCGTCGAAGGTTTCGAATTCATCCCCCGATGGGCGCCCGACGGCAAGCGGCTGGTCTACAGCGCGGCCGCCAGTTCCGATGATTTCCTTCCGGCTCTCTGGGTCGCGCGCGCCGACGGCAACGAAGTCGGCGCCGGCCGCGTGAAACTGAATGTGCGGACCTGGGCCGACAAATGCACCTTCGCGGGCCCCGATGTCATGTACTGCGCGGAGCCGCGGAGCCTGCCTTCCGGCGCCGGCCTCCAGCGCGACATCGCCGACGGCACGCCGGACCGCCTCCTGCGCATCGACCTGAACTCCGGCGCGACGAGAACTGTCAGCCCTGAAGATTTCGGGGCGACCGTGCGATCCCTTTCCGTCTCGGACGACGGTTCGACCCTGTTCGTCGCCGACACCGCGGGCAGCATCACCAAAGTCGAACTCTTCTGACATGCATTGGAAGCGCAACCTGTTCGTCCTGGGTTCGGCCGCCGTCGGTTTCGGCGTCCTTGCGGCGTTCTGGATCTCGACTTCGCCGCCGGCGGCTTCCGAAGAGTCCGTCCCCGAAACCTCCGCCCCCTCCCCCATCGACGCGCCGTTCGTGACCTTCGTCGATCCGGCCAAGGGACCGGCGGACGCCGAGGTGACCATCGTCGAGTTCGGCGACCATGCCTGCCCGTATTGCCGGACGACGCAAGGCGCCGTCGACCGCCTGCTCTCCGAATATCCGTCGCGCGTCCGCTTCGTCTGGAAGTCGGCGCCGAGTCCCCTGCACCCCGGAGCGGAGACGGCCGCCGAGGCGGCGCTCTGCGCCCAGCGCCAGGGCCGGTTCTGGGATTTCCACGACCGGCTCTTCGCGGAGCCGTCGACCTTCGACCAGGCGTCGATGGTCATCCTCGCCAACGAACTCCGCCTCGACGGCGTCGCCTTCGGAGAATGCCTCGCGTCCGACGCGGCGCGGCCGCTCGTCGAGCGGACGGTCCTCGAAGCGCGCGCGCTCGGCGTGACCGGCATCCCGACGCTCTTCATCAACGGCGTGCGCCACGAGGGAGCCATGAGCTATGAGCAGCTCCTGGAAGCTTCGGGTCTCTAGCCTCGCCCTCTTCGCCGCGGCGTCCGTCGCGGCCTTGTTCGGGATGCCGCGCGGCGCGGAAGCGGCCGGCTGCCCCACGACCCCCGTCGCCGAACGCGGCGGCATGCACTGGTGCTACAAGCACGACAACGCGAAGGGCAATGTCCATCTTTGGACGCCGCCGGGATACAAGGCCGATACCGCGGTCACGGTCGTCTACATCCACGGCCTCGACACGGGCAAGAACGGGCCGGACAAGTGCCTCAACAAGCGGCCCTATGTGGACTGCATCTGGGACGCGTCCGACCACGACATCGTGGGGCAGTTCGCCGCCAGCGGCGTGAACGCGCTCTTCGTCGCCGTCGAGGGACGCGTCGGATCCGAATCCATCAAATGGGCGTCGCTCGGGAGCCTGATGACCTCCATCAGCGAGAAAGGCAAGATCGCGCCTCCGACCTCCGTCACGCTGGCGGGCCACAGCGCCGGCATGTACACGGCGCGCGCGCTCTGGTCGGACGCGCGCGTCACGCATGTCATCTCGCTCGACTGGGTCGACGGGCCGCTCGAAGGCCAGGTGCGCTCCTGGTACAAGCAGGGCGGCGCGCGCAAGCTGACGCTCATCGGCGGCTCCGGAGGCCAGCAGACGATCATGAATCGGATGGAGATCGACCTCCCCTGCCAACGCGCGTCATCCGCCTCGAGCCTTTCCTCGTCCGAAGTCTCGGTGCGCTGCCTGTACATGCGGACCGGCGTCGGACACATGCGCGTCGTCTTCGACAAGAAATTCCTGCCGCAAGCCATCCTCCGCTCCTCGACGGTCGCGGCGGGCGGCGCGGCCGGAACGGCGGGCGGCGCCTCGACAGGCGGCGCGGCCGGCGGCATCACCACCCAATCCCTTTCGGACGCCGCGCTGGACGCCCCGACGCTGGAAATCCCGATTCCGGGCCTCGAATTTTCCGACGCCATCCGTACGAACGGAGAGGTCACCATCCCCTGGCTGGCGCAGTACATCGGCGGCGTCTACACCTTCCTCCTTTCCATCGCCGGGCTGCTGGCGGCGGTGATGATGATGGTCGGCGGCTTCCAGTATGTGACGGCC
>DYFX01000036.1:0-2137 GCA_020724945.1 Candidatus Paceibacter sp. | reverse complement strand
GGCGACAAGGGGCGCCTCGGCGCCGGGCGCCAGAAGATCGTGAACGCGCTCACGGGTCTCGTCCTCGCGCTCGGCTCGTATGTCATCCTCTATGCCATCAACCCGAATCTCGTGGCCTTCGACGGGCTGAAGGTCGGCGCCGTCCAGACGCAGACCTACCAGGCGTCCCCGGAGCAGGAGCACGACGAAGGCGATGTCTATCATGACACCGCCGCCCCGACGGCCGGTCCGGGCGCCGGCGGATTGCCGGCGAAAATCTGCGGCAGCGTCGGTGCGTGCCGGCCGTTCTGCACCGCGGCGAACTGCATCGCGTCCTTGAAATGCGCCACCAACGCCGCCGGAGCGCAGGAATGCAAGGCACAGGTCACTTGCGACAATTCAAAATTCCCGCAGAGCGCACCGGGCATCATCCACGCTTCGCAGGCGGTCAACGCGCAGAAGGCGTTCGCCGGGCAAGTCGGTATCCGCGCGGCGCAGAGCGGCGACCTCGTCTCCGATATCGTGCGGCAAGGCCTCATCCGGGCCGGACGCATCGCGGACAGGGAAGGCTACGAGATCGTCATGACCGACGGCTTCCGGACCTTGCCGACGCAGTTCAATCTCGTCTGCCAGCGCATCGTCAAAGCGGACTACTGGAGGCCGACGCGGCCCGATCTGGCCGCCGAGCTCGAGAGCGGCATCGGCAGCGCGGTCGCCTGGCCGGGAGGTTCCCTGCACGGCGCCGGTTATGCCGCGGATATCCAGCTGCGGAAGAAGGGCGGCGCGACGGTCGTCTGCAGCGGCTGCTGCGGCACGCAGGGGCAAGCCCAATACAAGGAGCCGTCCCAGCTGTTCGACAAGATCATGACCGAAGCGGGAGCGCGGCGGTACTCGAACGAGATCTGGCATTACGAGTTCGGCGCTCCGGAGTCCGTCCAGCCTCGATGCACCTACCCGAACTGCCCGTGGCCGCCGTCCTGCAAGAAGAAACAGGCTTCCGGCTGATATGCGCTTGCTCATCATCGTCGCGGCGCTCCTCCTCCCTGGTCTCGTGAACGCGCAGGAGACGCCGAACATCGAGATTCCTGTCCCCGGCCTGGAACTCACCCCCATCATCCGCGACAACGAGACCATCACCGTTCCCTGGCTGGCGCAGTACATCGGCGGCGTCTACACCTTCCTCATCTCCATCGTCGGCTTGGTCGCCGCCGTCGTGATGATCGTCGGCGGCTTCCAATATGTCACCTCGGCCGGCGACAAGAGCCGCGTCGGGGCCGCCAAGGAGCGCATCGTCAACGCGTTCATCGGCATGCTGCTGGCGTTCGGTTCCTATGCGATCCTCTTCGCCATCAACCCCGACCTCGTCTCTTTCGAGGGCTTGAAGGTGTCGTTCGTGCAGCCCGACATCTTCGAGCGATCCCTGGCGACGACGACGGTCAATACCGGAGAGGAAAGCTCGCCGGTCGCGGCGGGCACGCATGTGCCGAAGATCGGAGCCTGCCCGTTCACCCTGACCGAGAAGCAAGGGACGCGCGCCGGACGCCTCGAATTCTACGCCAAGGTGCAGTCCCCCGGCGTCATCACCGCGACGACGCCGGCCGCGAAGGTCGTGCAGATCGCGGAAATCGCCGATGTCTGCGATGTGCATCTCGGATCCTGCGGACGCACGGCCGGCGCCATCAACGCCCTCGCGGGCGTCGGCAAGAGCGCCGAATGCCTCCTCGAGAAATATCCCGGCAGCGACGACCGGAACAACTGCAACGACGGGAGCAAGGGGCGCCAGCTGTTCGCCATCTCGAAGACGCAGCGCCTCTTCATGTACGCGCTGCGCTGCGATACCAACGGGTCGAGCGACTGGCCGCAATGCTCTTTCGAGGGGCCGTGGACGCAGGCGAACGCGAAATGCACCCGCAGGGATTGCGTGAACAGCGGCGCCGCGGCGCGGCAGGCCTTCATCGACTTCATGGTCGGCGAGGTGCGCGCCGGACGGCTCGCGAGCGATTGGCCGCATAACTGGGCGGACCAGCTCCAGCCCGGCGACCGCCTGGTGATCTACAACGGCAATCCGGACCTCGTCGGGGCGCACGCCATCATCTTCATGGGCTGGGCGGCGGACGGCGTCAGCGCGCAAGTCGTCCAGGGATCGTACGGACAGCCG
>DYFX01000035.1 GCA_020724945.1 Candidatus Paceibacter sp. | reverse complement strand
CGACCCCCTCTCCCGCTACCAAAAATTCCTCATCCGCATGGGTGGGGAATTTTTCATCCAAAAAAATCCTCCCCTGAAAGGGGAGGTGCCGAAGGCGGAGGGGTCAGAAGGTGCAGGTGAGGTCGAAGAGGTCTTCGAGCTGGCTCTGCATCTGCGTGGCGTCGCTGGTCAGCGGGTAGAGGATGGCGCACGCGTCCCAGTCGGCGTAGTAGGCCGGAGAGGTGAAGACCACCAGGATCGCGCCGCGGTCGGCGACGGCCTGGCAGACGGTCGCTTCCGTCTGTCCGGTCAGCGTCTGCGCGTTCTCGTCGCCGAAGACGACATAGACCTGGATCTCGCCCGGAGCCGTCCCGTTCAGGAGCGCGGCGTCGTAGCCGCCGGTCGCCGTCACATGGACCGCGTCGTAGGTCGGCTCGGTGCCGCCGTTGAGCGCCAGCGCGGAGAGTCCCGACAGGAAGGCCGTGAAGCCGCCGAGGGGACGGAAGACATCCACATAGGTCGGCGGGACTTCGGCGATGCGCTCGATGGCCCAACGGATGTGCGCCGCCCCGGAGTAGGTCGTCGCGAAGTTGCCGCTCGCGTTGATGACGGCCGAGAGGACGCCGGACATCGATCCGGAGACATCGATCATGAAGATGATGTCGGTCGTCTTCTGCTCGGCCATGTCGCAGACGACCGTACCGTCCTCCTCGACGCGCCCGTCGACGCAGGCGTCGCAATCGTTGTCGACGCCGTCGCAGGCCAGAAGGCCTTCTTCGGGCACCGGCAGGACTTCTCCGGGGCATTGGCCCTCCGGCGTCCATACGCCGTAGTAGCAGGCCTGCTCGCCCATGCGGCAGGCGCCGATGCCGACCTCGGCGGGGTCGCCGCCGTAGCACGGGCGCGTCAGCGGTTCGGCGGGACCCGGTACGGGTCCGATGCCGTCGGTGTGGCCGTCGCAGTCGTCGTCCAGGCCGTTGCAGGTTTCCGGACCGGCGCACTCCGGCAGGGTGCACCAGCCGAGGAGACAGACCTTGTTCGGGTCGTCGCATGGGACGCCGTCGATCTCGTCGCAGGTCTCCGTCGTCCCGTAGTCGGGGCGGATGCACTTGCCGATGGCGCCGGCGCAGACCGTCGGGGGGTCGCAGGCGTCCGCGATCTCGTGGTTCGCGCCGATGCAGGCGCACCACCCGCCGTGGCAGGCGTTGGATTCCGGAGCCCGGCATTCGAAGCCGCACTGGCCGCAGTTCCGGCTATCGTCCGAAAGGTCGACGCACTCTTCGCCGCAGAGCGTGAGGCCTGCGGCGCAGGTCCCGTCGGACTCGCGCGGCTGGGGGCCGCAGGCGGAGAACACCAGGCTCAAGAGCCCGAAAACGATGAGGAAGTCCTTGCGCATGCGCCCTCGACTTTCGCCCGAAAACACGGGCTGTTGAAAGGTCTGAAGCCATCTAAGTGGAAAACGGCATCCTTGTCAATCCTCGCCCGGGGTGCTATAGTTTCCGGCGTATGTTCGTCACCACCCACGCCGCGATCGGCGCCCTCGTCGGGGTCGTCGTCCCGAGTCCGACCGCCGCCTTCTCGCTCGGCTTCTTGTCGCACTTCCTGGTCGACCGGATCCCGCACGGCGACGAGCACATGCTCGACGGCTACAAGTCCGGCGACAAGATCAAGCGCGCCGTCGCCTATGTCTCGATCGACGCCGTCATCGCGATGTATGTCACGCTGCTCATCCTCTCGAACGCGCCTCCGCACCTGCACGCGGCGATGAAGTGGGGCCTCATCGGCAGCATCCTTCCGGACCTCCTGGTCGGCGTCTACGAGGTCACCAAGATCGGCCCGTTCTTCCGCCGCTTCACGGCCTATCACCACAAGAACCATCATCACTGGATCGGCAAGTACCGCAAGGGCAAGGACATCCCCTTCAAGTGGGGCGTGGCCTACCAGGTGGTCGCCGCCCTCGTCCTGGTGAAGATCGCCGTCATCGGCTGAAAAGAAAAGTCCCCCGTCGCGCGAAGCGGCGGGGGATTTCGGTATGCGCGGAGGAAGGAGCGGGGAGTCAGGAGCCCTGGGGGCGGGCCGAGACCTCGACGGGCATGTTCTTGCCGACATGCGTGTCGAGCGTGGCGGGCTTGCCGTCGACGGTGAAGTCCTTGTCCTTCGTCGAGATGCCGGCGGCCTTGCAGACCTCCCCGAGGGAGGCGCCGCTGGCGGCGATGTCGACGTTCCTGGTCTCTTGGCCTTCGGTACCCTTCACGATGATCTTGACCTTCACGGTGCCTCCTGTGCGGTTACGGGCGACGCCACATATTCCTTGTGGTGCAGGACCTTGATACCGGACATCCACCAGGTCGTCAAGTTCTCGGCGACGAGGCCGGCGGCCCGGTAGGACATCGGCATCCAGCCGTGCTGGCCGCACATGTGCGGCGCGGCCTGCTTCGTGCCGTAGGACACGTGCCGGTCGTAGTACGCGGCGTCTTCGTGATCGCAGGGCGAGACGGAGAAGACCCAGAGGAGCTTTTCCGCCGTGCGCGTGTCGATCAGGATGTCGACATCCGTGTTCATCCGGACGCTCCGCCAGACGGCCTGGCGGGCCTCCATGGTGTCGACGCAGGCGACGACCGGGCCCGCGAGCGGCTCCTGGCCGGCATACCGTTCCTTGCGGATGTCGATCAGGAGGCCGGTGGCTTCCTTCACGATCTCGCGCAAGGCCTCGACCTTGGCCCTCATCAGGTCCTTTTCGAGGCGGTAGGCCGACATCGGGATGTTGTGCTCGGAGACGTCATCGTCGTCCCAGACGGTCAGCTTCGGCACGCCCATCCGGGCGAGCGCGACGGCGGCGTGGCTTCCCACTGCGCCGGCGCCGATCAGCGTCACCGGCCGCGGGGCCTTCGGATCCAGCAGCTTGTGCTGCTGGGAGAAGTTCAGGGCGATCCTTTTTTCGCGTTTCACGGTTCGTTCCTTTCGCGGTGCGGGTCGTTTCGATCGGGACGGACGGGAACTCCTCGAGCGGGATGAGGGTGGTCTCCGGACGGTACGAGCGGAGCCAGCGCAGGATGAGCTCGATGGCGTCGGCGAAGCGGTACGCCGTCGCCTGCTTCACGATCGGCAGGGTGACATTGCCGAAGCACTCGAGATGGGTCTTGTCGATGTGCGGATGATGGTGCCCCAGCGGGTGCCGGGGCGCCTCGCTCCAGACCGCCACCTTGCCGTCGGGGGCCAGATGGATGCGGAACGGTCCGAGGTCGTGGCGCCGTCCGTCCCGCTCGAGGGCGATCGGGACGGTCTCGGCCATCAGGCCGTCGTCCGCGTCGATGCGGAAGGCGACGATGTCCGGCATGGCGCGCAGGCGCCGGAAGTCTTCGGCGTTCCGCTCGCCGATGTCGGCGAGCTCGCGCTCGAGCGCCTTCAGGGCGATGACCTGCTGGTCGCGTTCGCGCAGCTTCTCGGCGAACTTCCGCTGGATGTCGCGCAGCTCGAAGTCGAGCTTCTCGACATCCGTCCGGATGCCCTCGCAACGCTTCTTCGCCATCGCCTGGGCTTCGGCCACGGGATCGATCTCGGCTTCCCGCGCGTCCTCCTTCGCGATGGGCGCGAGGTCGCGCGCGAGCAAGGAAAGCATCTTCTCCCAGAGCGGTCCGCGGTCGAACGCGTTGCCCTCGGAGACCATGTGGACGAGGTCGTAGGCGTTGTTGCCGACGATCTGGAAGACGGGGACGCCTTCGGCCGAAAGCACGCGTCCGCGCCACGGCGTCGCGCCATGGACGAATCGCACCCCGCCCTCCTCCCAGACCTTCAGCCCGAACACCTCCTTGAGGCGCTGGCTGAAGTACCGATAGTTCCCGGGAGGCCGGGCGCCGAGGAAGATATTCAAGGCGCCTTCCTCGTCCGGGAGCGGCGGCAGGGTGATGTACTGCCCGAGGCAGTAGCGGATCCGCAGTCCGGTGACGCGCGAGAACCGCCCGAGGACCTCGAGGTCGGCCTGGATGGCCGCACGGTGGACGGCGCGCGTGTTGGAATCGTCCTCGCCGAAGAATCGTTCCTCGACGGACGGCTCCTTCAGGACGAGCACGGGCCCGTCGAACTCCCCGGCGACCTTGCCGGCGACGGCGTCGACCGGAAGGCCGAGCTTCTCGAAGGCCGCCACGAACGACGCTATCGCGTCGGCGGCCTCCGCTTCGGTCCGGTAGACGAACGGGACGATGTCGACGCTGATGCCGAGCACCGTCGCCGTCATCCAGCCCTGCTCCGGCGGCGCGATGCTGGCCGGCAGCCGTTTGCGGAGGATGTCGCAGACGGCGAACTCCCTCTTGAGGACGGGCGGTTTTTCCTGCGTAGGGACGATGACCCCGATCTCGGGGCCGAGCGCGAAGACGGTCATGCGGGCTCCTTTTCAAAGGGCGCTTGCCTCGCGGCAAGGGGTTTTCCTACCACGGAAGGGTCTTCGCGTCAACCGCATCGGCATGCAAAAACGACCGATGTGGTCGGTCGTTCATGGTGCCGCGGGAGGGACTTGAACCCTCATGCCCTTGCGGGCGGGGGATTTTGAGTCCCCTGCGTCTGCCATTTCGCCACCGCGGCAGGCGGTTTTTCGGCGAAGCTAGGCTCAGTTTATGCGGGACGAAGGGCCTTGTCAATCGAGCCTTGCCGTGCCGGGCACCCTCCGCTACACTGGTTCCGTATGGCCCTCATCCTCTCCGTCGTCAATCAAAAAGGGGGAGTCGGCAAGACCACCACGGCGGTCAACCTCGGCGCCTATCTCGCGCGCCGCGGCAAGTTCGTGCTCCTGGTCGACCTTGACCCGCAGTGCAACGCCACTTCGGGCCTCGGCATCGATCACGCGCAGCTGGAGAAGGGCGTCTACGAGGCCATCATCGGCACCGCGAATTTCCGCGACATCATCCTGCAGACCTCCATCGAGGGCTATCGCGTCGCGCCGGCCACCAAGAACCTCGCGGGCGCCGGCGTCGAGCTGGTCAACATGGAGCGCCGCGAGTTCCGCCTCGCCGACGCCATGATGGGCGTCCGCCATGATTACGACTACATCATCATCGATTCGCCGCCGTCGCTCGGCCTCCTCACCATCAACGGCCTCATCGCCGCCGACCAGGTGCTGATTCCCGTCCAGGCCGAATACTTCGCGTTGGAAGGGCTCGGCGCGCTGATGCAGACCATCGATCTCGTGAAGCAGCATGTGAAGCCCGATCTCGGCGTCCTGGGAGCGGTCATCACGATGTTCGATTCGCGCATGAAGCTCTCCAACGAGGTCATGAGCGAGCTCTACAAGATCTTCCCCGACAAGATCTTCCGTTCCGCCGTCCCGCGCAATGTCCGCCTGGCCGAAGCGCCGTCCTACGGGAAGTCCATCGTCGATTACGATCCCGATTCGAAGGGCGCCAAGGCGTACGAACGCCTCGCCGAAGAGGTCGCGGCCGCCGTCGAGGGCGCCGAACTGCCCGTCGTATGAAGGGAGGACTTGGGAGGGGTCTTTCATCGTTGATTCCCGGCAAGCCCGCCGACGCCGCGCCGGCGCCCAAGCCGGTCGCTTCGCCGTCGGAACTGCCGAAGGGCGCCGTCGAGACCGTGCCGGCCGGCGACCGCATCCTGCATGTGCCGCCGTCGGACATCGTGGCGAACCCGTTCCAGCCGCGCCGCGACTTCCACCCCGAAGAGCTCGAGGAACTCGTCGCCTCCGTGAAGGAGTTCGGCATCCTCCAGCCGCTCGTCGTCACCGAGAAGGCCAACGGCATGTTCGAGCTCATCGCCGGCGAGCGCCGTCTGCGTTCGGCCAAGGAAGCCGGCCTCAAGAAGGTCCCGGTCATCGTCCGCACCGCCACCGAACAGCAGAAGCTCGAGCTGGCGCTGATCGAGAACATCCAGCGCGCCGACCTTTCTCCGATCGAGGAGGCGCATTCCTACGCCAAGCTGATGGAGGAGTTCGGCCTCACGCAGGAGAAGGTCGCCGAGCGCGTCGGCAAGAGCCGCTCCGTCATCGCCAACACCCTGCGCCTCCTGAACTTGCCGGCCGAGATGCAGCTCGCGCTCTCCGACGGGCGCATCTCCATGAGCGCGGCCCGCGTGCTCTGCGGCATGGACGACGCCAAGGAACGGAAGGCGATGTTCGACCGCATGCTCCAGGGCGACTTCAATGTCCGGCAGGCGGAAGCGGCGTCGCGGGAGCGCAAGGGCGCCGGACGCGGACGCAGTTCGGTGAAGGACGTGAACCTGATGGCGGTCGAGGAAGAGCTCCGCCGCGTCCTGGGCACCAAGGTCGCCGTCCAGAAGAAGGGCCCGAACGGACGCATCACCATCGAATTCTACTCCGACGAGGAGTTCAAGGACCTGATCGGAAAATTGCGCGGTTAAGGAAAAACGCCCGTCTCACGACAGGCGTTTTTTCTTGGCGTACAGGCGGATGCGGTCCTTGGCGTGGTGCGTCTTCACGAATTTCAGCCAGTCGGCGTTCGGCCCCTTCCGGTTCTTGTCGACGACGATCTCGCACATGTCGCCGGAGTAGAGCCGCGCGTCGAGCGGCGCGATCTCGTTGTTGATGCGCGCGGCGGTGCAGCGGTCGCCGATATCGGAGTGGATGGCGTAGGCGAAGTCGACGGGCGTGGCGTCCTCCGGCAGGTCGATGACGTCGCCGCTCGGGGTGAAGACGAAGATGCGCTTCTGGAAGACGTCGATCTTGAGCTTCTCGAACGATTCGATGAGATGCCCCTTGTCCTTCAGCGATTCCTGCTGGAGCTTGATGAGATCCTTCACCCAGGCGATCTGCTGGTTCACGGCCTCCGGCGATTCCTTGCCTTCCTCGACATAGTGCCAGTGGGCGGCGATGCCGTATTCGGCCTCCTCGTGCATCTGTTCGGTGCGGATCTGCACCTCCACGATCTCGCCGTCGTCGCAGAAGATGGTGGTGTGGAGCGACTGGTAGCCGTTGGGTTTCGGCTGGGCGATGTAGTCCTTGATGCGTCCTTTCAGCGGCTTCCACATCTGATGGATGATGCCGAGCGTCGCGTAGCAGTCGGCCACGGAGGGGACGATGACGCGCAGCGCCGCCAGGTCGTAGATCTTGTCGAGGTTGCGGTCGTACTTCAGCAGCTTCTTGTAGAGGCTGTAGAGGTGCTTCATCCGGCCGTGGATGTCGAGGGTCTTGATGCGGTTCTTCACGAGTTCGGCCTCGATCTTCTCGCCGACCTTCTTGAGGTAGCGCTCCTTGGCGCGATAACGGTCCTTCACCAGCCCCGAAACCCAGGCGTACTCCTTCGGGTAGACATACTTGAAGGAGAGGTCCTCGAGCTTGCCTTGCATCATGCCCATCCCGAGGCGGTTCGCGATCGGCGCGTAGATCTCGAGCGACTCGAGCGCGATACGCACGCGCTTCCTGCTCGGCAGGGCGTCGAGCGTCGAGAGGTTGTGGAGGCGGTCGGCGAACTTGATGAGGATGACGCGGATGTCGGAGGCCATCGCCACGAACATCTTGCGGAGGTTCTCGACATACCGCTCCATCCCGCGATACTTGATCTTGCCGAGCTTGGTGATGCCCGCGACCATCGAGGCGACATCCTCGCCGAACTCCTTCTCGATGTCCTCGAGCGTCACGGGGGTGTCTTCCGGCACGTCATGCATCAGTCCGGCCACGATCATGTTCTCCGGCAGGCGGAGTTTCGCCAGCGTGATGGCGGTCTCGACCGAGTGGTTGATGTACGGCTCCCCCGAGGCGCGCTTCTGTCCCTCATGCGCCTTGGCCGCGAAATCGTACGCCAATTCGACCGTCTCGAGGTCGGTCTTGGGCGAATATTCCTTCACGGCTTCGAGCAGCTTGGCGGGCGCCATAGATGCATCCAGCCTAAACCAAAACCTCCCCTCGGGGGAAGGGAGGTCGGTAGGCTCGCTTCAGGACGCCGGTCGCGCGCTGACGGGGCGGGCGAACGGGGCGTCTCTACTCCTCCTTCTGCGGAGCTTCCTTGATGAAGCCGCATTCCTTGTCGGAGCAGGCGATCTTGTGGTCCTTGGCGAAGACGAGCAGGTTGCCGCAGGTCGGGCAGTTCTCGCCGGTCGGCTTCGACCACATGGCGAAGTCGCAGGCGGGATAGCGCGAGCAGGCGTAGAAGTTGCGGCCCTTGCGGGAGCGCTTCTCGATGACGTCGCCCTCCTTGCACTTCGGGCACTTGGCGCCCGTGAGCTTCTTGATCTGCTTCGTGAACTTGCACTCGGGGTACTTCGAGCAGGAGAGGAAGGCGCCGAACCGGCCGCGCTTCACCATCATCGGGGCGCCGCAGGTCTCGCAGACTTCTCCGACGGCCTGCTCCTGCGCCGCTTCCTGCGCGGCCTTGTCCTTCTCGTCGTAGGGGCGCGTCGTCTTGCACTCCGGATAGCCGGAGCAGGCGTAGAACTTCCCGAAACGGCCGAACTTGATGATCATCGGCTTGCCGCACTTCTCGCACTTCTCGTCGGTGGCGGTCTCGGTGATCTCTTTCTTGGAGAGCTCCTTCTCCTTCACGCCCAGGTTCTCGTGGAACGGGCCGTAGAAGGCCTTGATGACCGGGACCCACTTCTCCTCGCCCTCGGCGACGGCGTCGAGGGTGTTTTCCATGTTGGCGGTGAAGTCGTAGTCGACGATCGAGGCGAAGTGTTCCGTCAGCAGGTCGTTGACCAGGAAGGCGAGCTCCGTCGGCTTGAGGCGGCGTTCGTCCTTCTCGACATAGCCGCGGTCGATGACGGTGGAGATGGTCGGCGCGTAGGTCGACGGGCGGCCGATGCCGCGCTCTTCCAGCGCCTTGACCAGCGCGGCTTCCGAATAGCGCGGCGGCGGCTCGGTGAAGTGCTGTTTCGGTTCGACGGTCTTGGCTTCGAGCGCGTCGCCCTCGGCGAGCGGCGGCAGGAGGTTCTCCTTCATGTCCGTCTGGTAGACGCTCATGAAGCCCGGTGCGGCCACGATGGAGCCGGTGGCGCGGAAGCGGTACGGCGTACCGGTGGAGATGGTGGCGGAAGTCGTCTCGATCTCGGCGTCGGCCATCTGCGAGGCCATCGCGCGGCGCCAGATGAGCTCGTAGAGCTTGTTCTGGCGGTCGTCGAGATACGGCGCGACCGATTCCGGCGTGCGCCAGGCGCTCGTCGGGCGGATGGCTTCGTGCGCCTCCTGCGCGCCCTTGGATTTCGTCTTGTAGACGCGCGCCTCGGCGGGGGCGGCGTCCGGATGCTTCTCCTTGATGTAGGCGGCGGCCTCCTCGCGGAACTTCTCGGCGAGGTTCACCGAGTCGGTACGCATGTAGGTGATGAGACCGACGGAGCCTTCCTCGCCCAGCTCGACGCCTTCGTAGAGCTGCTGCGCGAGCATCATCGTCTGCTTGGCGGAGAAGCCGAGCTTGTTGTTGCCGTCCTGCTGGAGGGTCGAGGTCGTGAACGGCGCGGCGGGGGAGCGCTTCGTCTTCTTCTTGTCGACCGTCTCGACGGCGTAGTCGGCCTTCTCGAGCGCCTTCAGGATGGTCTTCGCGTCCTTCTCCGAACCGATGGCCATCTTGTCGATGGTCTCGCCGTCCTTGCTGTGGAGCTTGGCGTCGAAAGCCTTCCCGTCGCCCTTCTTGTTGAATGCGGCTTCGATCGACCAGTACTCCTCGGCCTTGAAGGCCTGGACCTCGCGCTCGCGCTCGACGATGAGGCGCACGACGACGGACTGCACGCGGCCGGCCGAAAGCCCGCGGGCGACCTTGCGCCAGAGGAACGGGGAGAGCTCGTAGCCGACCAGCCGGTCAAGCACGCGGCGGGCCTGCTGGGCGTCGACCATGCGCATGTCGAGGTCGCGCGGAGCCTTCAAGGCGTGCTCGATGGCTTCCTTGGTGATCTCGTGGAAGGTGATGCGCTTCGTCTTCTCCGGCTTCACCTTCAGGAGCTCGCGGAGGTGCCAGGAGATGGCTTCTCCCTCGCGGTCCTCATCCGTCGCGAAGTAGATCTCGTCGGCGGCCTTGGCGGCGGCGCGGAGCTCGGCGACGACCTTGGTCGCCTTCTTCGGGATGACATACTTCGGGGAGAAATCGTGCTCGATGTCGATGCCCATGGTGGAGGTGGGCAGGTCGCGCACATGGCCGAAGGAGGACAGGACCTTATAGCCCTTGCCCAAAAACTTGGTGATGGTCTTCGCCTTGGTGGGCGACTCGACGATGATCAATTTGAGTCCGGTGGATTTCTTGGGCATATCGGGGCGGAAGGTACCAACCGCCTCTCGTGTCGTCAAGTATATAAGGTATACCGCCCACCGCCAACCGCGCGCAGCGCGCCGGAGAGCTCCAGCGTCGTCAGGAGCCCCGCGACCGCCGTCACGGGCCGTCCCAGGGCCTTCGCCAGCGCATCGGCCGTCTCGTGTCCGGCGGCGACGGCCTCGATCGCCGCGCGCTCCTCCGGGCCGAGGGACGGAGGCATCGGCAGGCGTTCCTGGCGCGGCGCGAGGCCGAGCGCGTGGGCGATGTCGCCGGGGCAGGTGATGGGCGTCGCGCCGTCGCGGATGAGGGCGTTCGGACCTTCCGCGTTCGGATGCGTGATGGGGCCCGGCACGGCCCAGACATCGCGGCCCGTTTCGAGCGCGAGCCGCGCCGTGATCATCGCGCCGGACTTGCGCGGAGCCTCGATGAGCAGGACGGCCGACGAGAGCGCGGCGACGATGCGGTTGCGTTCAGGGAAATGGTGCGGCAGGCCCGGCGCGCCTTCGGCGTATTCGCTGATGATTCCGCCTCCGGCATCGATGATGCGCTTGGCCAGGTCGATGTGCGCGCGCGGGGAGATGGAGGCGTCATCGACGCCGCTGCCGATGACCGCGAAGGTCGCTCCGCCCGCGCGGAGCGCCGTCTCGTGCGCCGCGCCGTCGATCCCGAGCGCGAGGCCGCTCACGACGGGCCGTCCGATCCGGACGATTTCCGGCACGAGGCGCTCGACGCAGGCGCGGCCGTACGGCGACATCTTCCGCGTGCCGACCACGGCGACGCCCGGCGTCATGGGCAGCGCGCCGCGGACGAACAGCCGTTCCGGCGGGGGAACGGCCTGCGCAAGGGTTCCCGGCCAATCGGCATCGGTCGGCGAGATGCGGCGGAGTTCCATAGTGCCGCAGGCCTAACAAAAGAGGCTTCCGGCACGCAAGAGGGTTGACAAAACCGCTGATTTCTGCTTAAATGGACGGTCAGCGAGGCGATCCTGCTTCGACGACCCCCACCCTTTCATGGAGGTTTTCAATGGGGAATGTCACCCGAGTCCTGATCCGCGATCTTTCTTCCGTCAACTTCGACAAGGTCTGCCGCCTGGCGCTGGAGCTCCAGTTCGTCCGACAGGCACCGCTCGACGCCATCGAGGTCTTCAGCGAAGGGCCGTTCGGCCCGAACGACTTCGACATCGACGGCGACGACGCCGACCGAAAGTACTGGGAGCGCGGAAGCCGCTCGATGACCGAAGCCTACGCGATCCGCATGGGCCTCGGCGTCGCCGACGCGTCCGGCGGCGCGCTCGTCGAGAGCCCTGTCGTCGGACCCGGCCTCGCGTCGCTCTGCCGTTCGCTGGCGGAGCACCACGGCAAGGTGCCGGGCAAGAAGGGCGGGAAGCTGAACGCGCAGGACACCATCATGTCCTATGCGAGCCAGCTCTCCGTGCTGCCGCGCCGCGCCGGGGAGATCCTCGAACGCGTCGTGGGAGCCGTCGCCGTCGCGCTCGGTCAGGCGCACCCCGTCGCCACGCTCGTGGCGATGACGGATCCTGCCTGGGATGAGATCGGCGACGCGCTGCGCGCCGCCGGACTCGCGACCTATCGCCGCGCGCGGGATGTTCTCCGCGACCTGCAGGCGGGACGGTATGCCCTCGGGCACGACTACCCGCTCGCGGGCGCGTCCGGCTCGCCGGCGCCCCGCGGCGTCACGCTCGAGGAGGCCGACGCCAACTTCGCCCGGCACTTCTGGGCCGCGGCGAAGGCGGTGCGCGAGGCCTTCCCGATCGCGTGCCTGGTCGTCCGGAATCCGGGCACGGGACGGATCGCCGTCCAGTGCTCCACCCAGGAGCCCGTCGACATCGGCCCCGTGGTCGAGTCGCTCGCGCTGCGCTTCCCGTCGACGGAATTCGCCGTCAACGAGGAGCGCAAGACGATCGTCTGGGATCCGCGGTCGGGAACGCCCGAACCGCCCAAGGAGCAGATCGACGAGATCATCGCCGCGCGGCTCGCCTTCCGCCCGTCGGAGACGGTCGTCCCGCCCCAGCGCTTCGGCGCGAAGATCGGGGATGTCTTCCGTCCCCGCCAGGTCATGAAGCGCCGTTAGGCCAGAAAGGAAACATCGACGCCCTCCCGGTTCTCGGGAGGGCGCTTTCATATCCGTTCACGCGTTGAAGATGTTCATGGCGCGCGTCAGGCCGTCCTGGAGCGCGGTTTCGACCGCGTCGGCGGCGCGCTCGACCATCGCCTGGGCCGGATCGCGCTCTTCCGGCGCGAACGGCTGGACGACATAGTCCTCGATCGGCATGGGCGAGGAGGGCCTGCCGATGCCGACGCGGATGCGGACGAACTCCGGCGTGCCCAGCCGCTCGATGAGCGACTTCACCCCGTTGTGCCCGCCCGCGGAGCCGCCGATGCGGATGCGCAGATGTCCGAGCGGCAGGTCGAGGTCGTCATGGACCGCCCAGACATGTTCCGGAGGGATCTTATGGAAGCGCGCGCAGGCGGCCGCCGACGCGCCCGAGAGGTTCATGTAGGTCTGCGGCTTGAGCAGGAGGACATGCTTCCCGCGCGCGCGGCCCTTGCCGAGCTCGCCCTCGAAGCGCGCGTCGAAATCGCCGAATCCCCAGCGTTCGGCGAGAAGCTCGACGACGCGGAATCCGATATTGTGCCGCGTCTTCGCGTATCTCGTGCCCGGGTTCCCGAGTCC
>DYFX01000034.1 GCA_020724945.1 Candidatus Paceibacter sp. | reverse complement strand
GGCGCCGGCATCCCGATGCTCGGCATCGCCTACGGCAGCCACCGCCTGCAGGAGCGCCTGCGCGGCGCAGTGCGCATCCAGCCGATCCTGAACAAGGTCTTCGGCGCGCTCGTCATCCTGATGGCGATCGCCATCCTGACCGGATACGACCGCGTCGGACAGGCCTGGCTGGTCGAACGCTTCCCCGTCGAATCCATCCTCAAGCTCTGATATGGGACGCCGCGCGCTCATCGCCTTCGCCGCCTTCGTCCTCCTGCTCCTGGCCGCCGCTTGGGCCGTCCGCATGCGCACCGAGGAGCTCGGAAGCTTCGTCACCGACCCTCTCGCTTCGCCGTTCGCGGATGTCGCGACGGACGGCGGGACGCTCCCGATCCTCTCGCAGGCGATGCCGGAGTTCACGGACATCGAAGCCTGGCTGAACTCCGAAGCGCTGACCGCCGAGGGGTTGAAGGGCAAGGTCGTCCTCATCGATTTCTGGACCTACTCCTGCATCAACTGCATCCGCACGCTTCCCTATGTGACCTCGTGGCACGAGAAGTATCGGGAGAAGGGCTTCACCGTCGTCGGCGTCCATACGCCCGAGTTCGCCTTCGAGAAGGAGGAGAAGAATGTCCGGGACGCCATCGCGCGCCATGGCATCGCCTACCCCGTCGCGCTCGACAACGCCTACGGCACCTGGAACGCCTATGCGAACCGCTACTGGCCGGCGCACTATCTCTTCGACGCGCAAGGCCGCCTGCGCCACTATCACTTCGGCGAAGGCGAATACGACGAGATGGAGCGGAACATCCAGGCGCTCCTGGAGGAGGCCGGGCAGGAGGCGGGCCTGGCGCTCGTCGAACCCGTCGACGGTCCCGCATTCGAGAAGATCGGCACGCGCGAGACCTACCTCGGCTACGGCCGCATGGAACTGCTCGCGAGCCCGGAGGCGATCGCTCGCGACGCCGTGCGCACCTATACCGCCGTGCCGCCCTACGCCCCCAACCGCTTCTCCTTCTCCGGCGGCTGGCGCGTCGAAGAGGAGCGCTCGGTCCCGTCGAAAGACGCGAAGCTCATCTATCGCTATCGCTCGGCCGCGGTGAATCTCGTGCTCGAAGCGCTCGATCCCGCCGGCCCCGCCCTGCGCGTCGATGTGACGCTCGACGGCGCTCCCGTCCCCGAAGCGCTCCGCGGCGAGCATCTCAACTACGGCGAAGACGGGTCGACCTACCTCCTGGTGCGGGAGGCCAAGCTCTACGAGATCGTGGACGCGGGCGACGACTACGGAGAACGCCTCCTGGAGCTGTCCTTCCCCGAGCCCGGAACCGCCGCCTACGCCTTCACCTTCGGCTAGCATCAGCGAAAAACGGCTTATCTAAGCCGTTTTTCATTTGACCAAAGGCCGAAAAAATGATATGATATCCGACGATATGGGAAGCAACCCTTTCGACCGATTTTCTTTCAAGCCCGAGCGGCCCGGCACCGAGCCTGAAGTCACCGATGAAGGCGTCGTGACCGGCGAGATCGTCGGTGAAGCCTCCGAGCCGACCGACCCTGGTACGAAGCTCATGTCGTCCATCGAGAACGAGGCGCGCAAGGACGCCCAGCTCGCCGAAGCCTTCGCCGAGACCGCCGGCGATGATCCGCAGACCCGCGCGGGCGCGATCCTCGACCGCATCAACGCGATGCGCCGCGAGCTGGCGGGAAGCGACTCCGACGAAGCCTTCAAACGCGACCGCGACCGGTGGTTGAGCGACATCGCCAACCGCCTGCGGGAATTACTCTGACATTCGTCATATGGGATTGATGGACAGGATCTTCATGAAGCCGGGCAAGAAGAAGGGCGAATTGCTCATCGAGAAGGACGGGTTTCCGCCGATGAGCAAGATGTATGCCGCCGGCGCGCAGGAGCCTGAGCGGGAACCGGGCAAGGTCGAGGTCGACCCGATCTTGCGGGTCGAAGAGGCCGGCCGCATCGCCGAGGCGCGAGCGCGCGAACTGCGCGCCAAAGAAGAGTCCACGCCTTCGCTGGAGGAAGCTGCGGAAGACGAGAAGGCCGATGTGATGCGCCTGGACGCCGAATCCGACGCCTGGTCGCGCATCGCCGGCATCTTCAACCGAGCGTCGTCCGAACGGGACGGCTCCGCGCGGCTCGCGCGGCTACGCAACGAACTCGCCGTCCTGAAAGCCACCAATCTCGACAAGGGACCCGAAGCCGAAGTCATCAAGCTCGAAGCCATCGAGGAAATCGAGCGCACGCTCGGAGCCTGACGAGCCGAAAACTCCGCCATTCGGCGGAGTTTTGGTATGATGCCTGATATGAAGAACAAGGCGCTCCGTTTCGACATCCTGACGATCTTCCCCGGCATGTTCTCCTGCTACCTCGACGAGAGCATGATGAAGCGCGCCAAGGCGCGGAAACTCATCGACATCCGCGTCCACGACCTTCGCGCCTGGGCGACCTCCAAGCACCGCCAGGTCGACGACCGCCTCTTCGGCGGCGGGCCCGGCATGCTCCTGAAGGTGGAACCGATCTACCGCGCCCTGAAAGCGCTGAAGGCCCTGAAATCGAAGGCCAAGAAGCGCCCGTATGTCGTGCTTCTCTCCCCTCGCGGCACGCGTTTCACCCAACGCGTGGCCGAGCGCCTCGTGAAGCGCGACCGCATCGTGTTCGTCTGCGGCCGCTACGAAGGCGTCGACCAGCGCGTCACCGACCACCTCGTCGACGAGGAGATCTCGATCGGCGACTTCGTGCTGACCGGCGGCGAACTCCCGGCCATGACGGTCATCGACGCCGTCGCGCGGCTCGTCCCCGGCGTCGTCGGCAAGGAAGCCTCCATCGTCGAGGAGTCGCATTCCGCCGAGGGCTTCATCGAACATCCGCAATACACCCGCCCCGAACGCTTCTCCCCCAAGAAAGGCGTCCACTGGGATGTCCCCGAGGTCCTGCTCTCCGGCGACCACAAGAAGATCGCCGAGTGGCGCCTCAAGAACGCGAAACGCGCCGCATGATCCCGAAACTCTACACCTCCGCGCCCTTGCCCGAGCCGCTCGACCTGTTCGGGCAGATGCTCGCGCAGGCGCCGTTCGCCCTCTGGATGGCCGACCGCGAAGGGCGGGTCTTCCTGTTCAACGAGGCGATGCGGAATCTCGTCGGCATCGACGATCCGGACCGCATCCTCGGCAGCTACAACATCTTCAAGGATCCCATCGCCGCCTCGCAGGGCCTCATCCCCTACATCAAGCGCGTGCTCGACGGGCAGGTCATCCAGACCGTCGTGATGATGGACTTGAGCCAGGAGGACTTCGGCAAGAAGAGCGAGGAGGAACCCAAGGTCTTCTATGTCCGCTGCCTGTACTTCCCCCTGAAGGACGGCCACGGCAGTTTCGAGTATGTGGTGATGATGGTCGAGAACATCACCGAGGAATATCTGGAGGACATCTCGCTCTCGCGTACCGCGCACGAGCTCGAGACGGCCAACAAGGAGATCGTCGAGCGCGAGCGGACCATCACGGAGCTCAAGCGGCGCCAGAAGGCCCTGCGCGAACAGCTCTCGAACCTGCAAGGCGTATGACGGTCACGCAAGCCATCCATCTCATCGAGCAGTTCGCGGCGCAGGCGCCCTTCGCCGTCTGGATCATGGACTCCCGAGGCATCTCCATCTTCGCCAACCGCAAGCTGCATGAGATCTTCGCCATCCCGGAACATCCTTCGGGCGCGCTGGGCTTCAACCTGTTCGACGATCCCGCCGTCGAGGCGCTCGGCATCTCCGAGCTTTCGCGCAAGGCGCGCGCCGGCGAACCGATCGACGCCGTCATCGAGATCCCGCATCCGGAAGAGCTGAAGACAAGCGTCGTCGCCGGGCGCACGACCCCGCTCACGATCCGCGTCACCTGCTACCCGCTGCGCTCGAGCGCGCAGAAGATCGAGCATTATGTGATGATGATCAGCGACGTGACGGAGACCTCGCACAACCGCGAAGCGCTGAAGGCGCAGCTGCGCGACCTCGCCATCTACAACAAATCGCGCGAGAGCCGGCTCGCGCGCCTGAAGGAGCTCCAGGAGGATGTCGCGCGCATCGAGAGGCAGCTCCGCGAACTCGGCGCGGAACCGGCCGCCTGAAAAGGAAAACCCTCGGGACGTCCGAGGGTTTTTCCGTCGCGCTTACGGCGTGCAGGACTTGATGGCCGTCTTGTGCGCGTCGCGGGCGGCCTTGATGTCGGCGCGATAGGCGGCCGACACGGCCTGCTTGGCTTCGCGGAAGTCCTTCTGGGCCTTCTTCACGGCCTCGTGATAGGTCGCGCGGGCGGCGCTGAAGCCGATCTGGGCGGTGCCGGAAGCGGACGCGGTGCCGGAAGCGGAGTCGGTCGTGCCCGAGGCGGAACCCGTCACGCTCGCCTTGATGGAGGCGTGGAAGATCGCGCGGGCGGCCTTGAGGGCGGCCAAGTAGTTCTCGCGCGCCTGCTTGAGACCCGCGTCGCGTTCCTCGCGGGCGTCCTCGATCGCGGCCTTGTACCCGGCCTGCGCCTCCTTGCGGCACTGCTTGCGGGTCTCGACATCCGTCGAGCCGCTGGCGCTGGCGCTGGCCGTAACGAAGGCCTTCGCGGAACCCTTCAGGTCCTTCTTGACGGCCTGGAGCTCCTCCTTGATCCGCTCCTTCAGGCCCTTGGCCTCGTCGCTGCGTCCGCGCTCCTTGTCGTCGTCGCCGCCGCGGGCGACGCGGATGTTCCCGCGCGCTTCGAGACCGAGGCCGGCCCCGAGACCGAAACCGTTCGAGGCCATGGCGGGCATGGAGGTGGCGAACATCGCGACGGCCATGGCGCCCGCGGCCACGCTTTTCCGGACCGAATACCGTTTCTTGAGCTGCATAGGATGGTGATGAGTGATCGTGTCTGCATCATCCAAGACGCCGTTCCGCCCCTTTTCTTACAGGGTTCCGGAGACGAAAAGACCGCCTCCTTCATAGGGGGCGGTCAGAGGATGGACGGAGGCTCGAGCAGCCCGAGCGTCCGCAGGCAGTGGCTCGGCACGCCGGCGACGCGGACGGGGCCGAGCATCGTCGCGGGCCGGTCGCCGAAGAGGTAGAGCGTGCCGACGCGCTTGGCGACGAGCCAGTCGAGCAGGCGTCCTTCGCAGGCGTCCGGCAGGGCTTCGAGCGTCCAGCGCGCGACCTCGCCGCGCTTCATGTCGCAGACGATGAAGTGCGTGGCGCCGTCGATCTCCGGCGCGACCGCGATGGCGCGGCCGTCCGTCACGGCGGCATACGCCACGCGCTCCGCCGGGACAGGCAGGCGGGAGAAGCGCAGATGGAACTCCGCGTCATCGATCTCCCGCTCCGCGAGGCGCGCGGACAGGCGCTTCTTGAGCGCCTTCTTGATGTCGTCATGGGAACCGGCCGGCGCGTCCGTCAGGATCTTCAGGATGCAGACCGCGGCGCTGCCGACGCGGAAGGTCTTCACCTGCTCGACCTCCCGGACGCCGTGCGTCGAGAGGCATTCCTCGCGGATGGCCTTCTCGACTTCGGAACCGAGCGAGCGCTGGAGAAGTCCCGCCAAGCCGTCCGAGAACAGCTCGCGGCCTGTCCGCGCGACGAGGTACGCCACGCCGAGGCCGAGCGGATACTCGATCCAGGCGGCCGAGAACGCGTACTCGGCGCAGATGCCGACGAGGATCGCCGTTTCGATCATGCCGTCGCTGCGCGTCTCCTGGCCGTCGGCCACCATGCTGGGATGCCCGCCGGCCTTCCCGGCGCGGATCTCGTAGGCGCTGACGACGAAGGAGAGCAGCGCGCTGCCGAAGACCACGCCCAGCACCCACCAGACGACATCCTCCCCCATGCGGAGCGGCAGCGGATCGGGGAGGGCGAACGGGAAGGCCTCGCGGACGGCGGCTTCGAGCCCGGGCGCGTAGCCCAGGAGCCCCATCACCGAGGTCGCCGCGAAGTGCAGCGCCGTGAAGAGGAGGCCGGCGCCGATGCACGCGCGCGCGATGCTCTCGACATTCTTGCGTCCGAACGGATAGCGCTCGTCCGGCGGCAGGCGGGAGACGGCGACGACGGCGAGGACGATAAGCGCCTCGAAGAGGTCCGCCACGTTGTGGAACCCGTCGCCCGTGATCGTCGGGGAGTTGATTTCCCGTCCGATCGCGAGCTTCAGCGCCACCTTGATCCCGTACATCGCGAGGACCGCGCCCATCACGACATACGGGGAAAGCCATCGGGACCGCGTCTTCATGCGAAACTCCTTCCGGCCACCATGACCGGGATGACGGAACGCGCGAGCACCTGGTCGACATAGCTGCCGCGGCCGACATGCCGGCCGCGCGCGAGCGCGATCAGGGCGCAGCGCTCGTCGAGCGCCGCCCGGACCGTGCCCTCGGCGATGGTCGTGGCGGTCTCGACGCGCGTCCGATGCCGCACGCCGGCGAGATCCGCCATCGCCCGGATGCGGGCGAGCACGCCGGAGGCCTCCTCCGTCATGTGCCGTTCCGGCGGCGCCGCGGCCGGCAGGCCGTCCTCGCGCCAGGTCGTATGGTAGAGGAGCAGCGGTGCGCCGAGCCGGGCCGCGAGCGGCACGGCCGTCGCGGCGGCCTCGACGGCCGACTCCCCGCCCGCGAACGGCAGGCAGATCCCGTCCGCGCCGCGCGCGCCGAGCGCCTTCTCGCCTTTCGGCGCGACGACGGCCGCGCGGGGCCGAGCGGCGGCGTCGCCCTCACCGACCACGATGGAGGCGCCGTCACGGACCGCGGAGCGCGGGTCGCCACGGCAGAACCGCGCCGCGAGCGCGATGCACATGCGCGCGATCTGCAGACGGACGCGATCGGACACGCAGGCGCTCTCGCGCACCGGAGCGGACGGTTCGCCGAAACCCTCGAGCAGGGCGTCGGCCTCCGGATCCGCCTCCGTCCAGACGAACAGGCCGCCGCGAAGACGGCACGCCAGGTCGGCGGCGAAGGCCAGCTCCGTCCGCGCGGACGGCGAAACGCCGAAACGGACATGGATGTTCTGCATACGCGTTCCTTTCCTTGGAAAGACCATCGGCGCGGGCGCCGAACGGCCTATCCCATCAGAAACACGCCCGGGCGTCAAGCCGCGATGTCGGCTGAAATGGCTCTATTTTACGGGTTTTTCCGCCCCAACGACCCCCTGGCCGAAGCCCTTGACACGGCCCTTGACAGGCTTTTTCGACGCCTGTATAGTAGGCCCATCATCAAAAGGAAAGGCCTGTCCAATCCCCGTGAAACCGGGGATTTGACAACGAAAAAGACCTCGCCTATGATGCCCCAGTCTTTGACAACTTGATCGAGAGAATGATCCACATCTGCCGAAGCCCTTCCCTGGGTTGTCGGCAGGTAGAGCTACATCAAATCCAATGACAGAGGTCCCGCAGGACATCATGTCTCGCGGGATACTATATTGAGAGTTTGATCCTGGCTCAGGATGAACGCTGGCGGCGTGTCTAAGGCATGCAAGTCGAACGGGTTACTGGAGTCAGCAATGATTTTAGTGACTAGTGGCAAACGGGTGAGTAACACATTAGTAATCTGCCCCGAAGTTCGGAATAACGGTCCGAAAGGACCGCTAATACCGGACGTGATCCAAGGATGATGTCCTTGGAGGAAAGCCCAAAAGGCGCTTCGGGAGGAACTTATGGCTTATCAGCTAGTTGGTGGGGTAATGGCCCACCAAGGCTATGACGAGTAGCAGGCGTGAGAGCGCGACCTGCCTCAGTGGAACTGAGACACTGTCCACACTCCTACGGGAGGCTGCAGTCGAGAATCTTCCTCAATGGGCGAAAGCCTGAAGGAGCGACGCCGCGTGCGGGATGAAGGGCTTCGGCCTGTAAACCGCTTTTATTTGGGAAGAAGCGCAAGCTGACGGTACCAAATGAATAAGAGGTTGCTAACTCTGTGCCAGCAGCAGCGGTAATACAGAGACCTCAAGCGTTATCCGGATTTATTGGGCGTAAAGCGTCCGCAGGTGGTTCATTAAGTCGTTGGTCAAATCCCGGGGCTCAACCCCGTAACTGCCGGCGATACTGATGAACTTGAGGCCAGTAGAGGCAAGCGGAATTACAGGTGTAGCGGTAAAATGCGTTTATATCTGTAAGAACACCAAAGGCGAAAGCAGCTTGCTGGAATGGTCCTGACACTCATGGACGAAAGCGTGGGGAGCGAAAAGGATTAGATACCCTTGTAGTCCACGCCCTAAACGATGTGTGCTGGGTATTAGAAGTTTCGACCCTTCTAGTGCCGTCAAAAAAAGCTAACGCGTTAAGCACACCGCCTGGGGAGTACGGTCGCAAGACTAAAACTCAAAGGAATAGACGGGGACCCGCACAAGCGGTGGAACATGTGGTTTAATTCGACGGTAAACGAAGAACCTTACCAGGGCTTGAAATTGTAGGAGTATATCCTGTGAAAGCGGGATGGACCGTTAAATCGGATCCTATGACAGGTGCTGCATGGTTGTCGTCAGCTCGTGCCGTGAGGTGTACCCTTAAGTGGGGTAACGAGCGCAACCCCTGTGTCGTGTTGTACTTTCACGACAGACTGCCTCGGTCAACGAGGAGGAAGGCGGGGATGACGTCAAATCAGCATGGCCCTTACGTCCTGGGCTACACACGTGTTACAATGGTCGGTACAATGGGCAGCCAAGTCGCAAGACGGAGCTAATCCCACCAAAGCCGATCTCAGTTCGGATCGAAGTCTGCAACTCGACTTCGTGAAGCTGGAATCGCTAGTAAACGCCGGTCAGCTATACGGCGTTGAATACGTTCTCGGGTCTTGTACTCACCGCCCGTCACGCCAAGAGAGTCGGCAATGCCTGACGCGGCCCTTTGGGGTCACCAAGGCAGGGTCGATGATAGGGGCGAAGTCGTAACAAGGCATCCCTAGCGGAAGCTGGGGATGGATCACCTCCTTTCTAGGGAGTATCAATCATGTCGCTACGGCGCATGATCAATCCCAAGTCGGTAGCGGCGAAAGCCGGTACGCGCTGACCGCAAGGTCGCGCAAACCTTCCATCGAACGATGGATTGTAAGGCACTCCGGGCTTGATGTAGTTCCGGGTCATTCTCTCGATCAAGTGGTCAAAGACGACCCAAAAAGCGCCGCAAGGCGTTTTTTGCGTATCCGGCATCGCGACGGAAAAGAAAAACCCGGCAGGAGTGCCGGGGGTCGGTTCAGGCGGTGGGCCTGACCTTCGGGCTGATGTTGCCGGCGGAGACGCTCGGGATGGCGGCGACCGTCGGTCGCGCGTCGAGTCGGATGCCCGGGAACCGATAGGTCTTGTCCCAGGTGCACTCCGCGTATTCCTCGTACCGCTCGATGGTGCCGTCCCGGCTCCTGCCGTAGATCGGGAAGCCGAAGCACGCTTCGCGAGGATTCCGGGTCGGCATCCGGATCTTCTTGCCGCCCATCACGAGGAAGTTGAGGCGGCGGCGCACGATGAGATCGTGCACGGTCTCGGGATGCTGGGAGCGGAAGGCCTTGAACTCCTCCTCCGTCACCGGGCGCATGCCCTGCCGTTCGAAGGCTTCGAGGACATCGTCCTCCAGCGCGTCCTTGCGAAGACCGAAGAAGTCGAACAGGATCGCGCGGCCGCGGACCCGGATCGGGAGTCCGAGCGAGACCAGCGCTTTCTTGGGCGTCAGGCGGCCGTCCGCCAACGCCGCCAGGACTTCCCTCCCCTCCAGCAGCCTCTGGACCCCCGCCGTATCGAGGCCGAGCAGGAGGTTCTGGAACATCTGCTGGATCTGGATGACCTGGCGGCCGCTGGGCTCGTTCCGTCGTCGCTTTCGTGCCATGAAAGAGCTCCTTTTCGGGGTCTGAACACCGGGATATTCCATCAGGATACGGCGAGACCGTCAAGCCCTGGCCACTTGCCAATCCGGAGGTGTTTTGCTACATTAGCCCTGTTCCGCCCGCTTTTATCGAAGCACGCGGACGCGTAGCTCAGTTGGTTAGAGCGTCACACTGATAATGTGAAGGTCGGTGGTTCGACTCCACCCGCGTCCACCACGCGACATCTAAAGCCGCTTCCATGCTTGAAGGCGCCGTCACGCACATCAGCGAGGCCGACATCGTCCTCCGCATCATCCTCGCCACCGTGCTCTCGAGCGTCGTCGGCATCGAGCGCGAGTACCACCACAAGCCGGCCGGACTCCGGACCAACGTGATGGTCGGGCTCGGCGCCTGCCTGTTCACGCTGGTGTCCATCCGCGCGGCCGACATCTTCCCGGACCTCGAAGCCATCGACCCGACGCGCATCGCCGCGCAGATCGTCACGGGCATCGGCTTCCTGGGCGCCGGCACCATCCTCTTCGAGAAAGGCCGTTCGTCGGTCATCGGCCTCACGACCGCCGCGACCCTCTGGGTCGTCGCCGCCGTCGGCACCGCCATCGGCATGGGCCTGTATCTCGAAGCGATCGTCGGTACGCTCATGGTCTTCTTCACCTTCCTCGTCTTGAGCAAGGTGGTCAACGAAGTCCGCAAGCGCTCCGACGAACACGGGCACGCGGACGACCACTCCGACACGGTCCTGGAAGCGAACAAGCAGTAAGATCAAAGGAACATGGTCCTGCGCGACCGCGCAGGACTCACTGAACCGCCATCAAGGCTGGGCCTGCCCAGCCGCGAAGGAGGAGCGACTGACACGCGATAGAGAGGACCGCGGAGCGCGTCCGAACGGCAGCGTGTCAGGTAGCGACGAGCCGGGGTAGCTCATCGGTAGAGCGAAGGACTGAAAATCCTTGCGTAGTGAGTTCAACTCTCACCCTCGGCACCATCAAATGACCGTCACGCCGTGACGGTCATTTGATTTGAGGGCGCGCCGGACGGGCGGGTTTCGTCCGCGCGAACCCTTGATTTCCGGCTATCCGCCTGCCATGATGGGCGGGTAAACACCCACCAGCGCATATGATCCAGCCATCCATCGAGCACCAGCCCGGAAAGAAGAAGTCCAGCGCGGAGAGTCCGGAGGCTTCGGGCGAGATCGGCGGTCGGAAGGCCGAACGCGCGGACGCCAAGGAAATCGAGGCCGCCATCCAGGAAAAGGAGGCCGTCCGGGCTTCCCTGATGAAGTCCTGGAAGTCGAAGTTCGAGGCGGTGAAGGCGTCCAAGGCCGAGAACGACCGCGATAAGGAGGTCGTCACCCGGCTGCACCTGTCCGGCAAGCTGTCCAAGGAAGACTACGAGGCGCAGCTCTCCGCCAACCAGGAGAAGCTCGACGAGGCCTTGCGCGACGCGCAAAAAGACCTCGACCTCGCCTCGGAATACCGCGACGAGATCGAGAAGCTGAAGGCCGAGATCGACGAAAGCGCCAACTGAAACGCCGGGCGTTCGGGGCGCGCCGGACGGAGTGTAGCGCAGCGGTAGCGCGCCTGCTTTGGGAGCAGGAAGTCGTGGGTTCGATCCCCACCACTCCGACCAGCGCTTCCCGAGAACGGCACGAGAGGCACGCGTTGACGCGCGGGCCTCTTTTTGGTAAGAAGAGACCGGTTCATTGCATCCGGAGGCCCGCCATGAGAATGCCCGATCAAGGCCCGTATGACGCCATCGTCGTCGGGGGAGGCCACAACGGCCTCGTCTGCGCGACCTACCTCGCGAGGGCCGGCAAGAAGGTCCTGCTGCTCGAACGGAGATCCGCCCTCGGCGGAGCCTGCGCGACGGAGCCCTTCCCCGGCCTGCCGGAGGCGCGCCAGACCACGGCGTCCTATGTCCTCGCCATCATGCCGAAGCGCATCGTCGGCGAGCTGGACCTGTTCGCGCACGGGCTCACGCTCCATGAGCGCGACCCGAACGCCTTCACGCCGCTGCGCGACGGGCGCTATCTGATGCGCTGGAACGACGCGGACAAGACGCGCGCCGAGATCGCGAAGTTCTCGACGCGGGACGCGGAAAACTATCCGGCGTTCGAGGCGTCGCTCTCCAGGCTCGCCCCGTTCATGCGGGAGATGATGTTCATGACGCCGCCGGACCCGTTCCGGCTGCGCGACATGCCGAAGATGCTGAAGCTCGGCCGCAAGATGCTGAAGCTCGGCGAGGACGGCGTGCGCGCCATGGCGGACCTCTTCACCATGAGCGAGTACGACTATGTCACGCGCTTCGTGCGGAGCGAGCCGCTCGTCGGCACGATCTGCTCGGACGGCATCATCGGCACCTGCGGAGGGCCGCGCTCGGCCGGTACCGCGTATGTCCTGCTCCATCACGACATCGGCGATCTGGGCGACATGCCCGGCCGGTGGTTCTATGTGGAAGGCGGCATGGGCGCCGTCGGGAGCGCGATCGGCGCGGCCGCGCGCGCGTCCGGCGTCACCGTCCTCACGGACGCCGAAGCGAAGCGCGTCATCGTCGAGAAGGGGCGGGTCGTCGGAGTCGAAGCTCTCGTGGAGGGCGTCGCGATGCGCTTCTCGTCCAGGGTCGTCGCCTCCGGCGCCGATTTCCATCGGACCTTCGCCTTGCTCGACAAGGACGACCGTCCGGAGGGCGTGGACGAGCACCTCGAGCGGTATGACACGCGTTCGCCGACCTGGAAGACCAACATGGTCATCTGGAACACGCCGGAGCGGCACCTGAAGTGGGCCTGCGACTACAAGGGCCCGATGCCTCCCGGCACCATCCACCTCCCGCTCGAGAACGCCGATGTCATCGAGCGCGCCTACGACGACTTCAAGTACGGGCGGCTCTCGACGGAACCGATCCTCGAGATCTGCTGTCCGACCACGGTCGACCGCACGCTGGCGCCGCCGCAGTACCATGTCCTCTCGATCCTCGGTCAGTACGCGCCGTTCGATACCCCGCGGGAGATCCTGCAGGAACGGACGCTCGAGGTGATGGACAAGTACTGCAACATCCGCGAGGTCCTCGTGACGGCGGATACGCACTCGCCCAAGGACATAGAGGCCCGTTTCGGACTGACCGGCGGGAACATCTTCCAGGGCGCGATGCCGCTCAACCAGCTGTTCTTCATGCGGCCGACGCTCGGCATGGCCCGCTACCGCACGCCCGTGCGGGGGTTCTGGATGTGCGGCTCCTCGTGCCACCCCGGCGGCGGCGTGACCGGCATCCCCGGCTACAACGCCGCCCGCGAGATCCTCAAGGGATGGTAGCGGCGACCCGTCCGATTGGACGGGTCTTTTCTTTTCTGCCACCATTCCTGCATATGCA
>DYFX01000033.1 GCA_020724945.1 Candidatus Paceibacter sp. | reverse complement strand
TCGGGATGTAGAAAGGTCTTCAGATCGAGCGTTGACGCGCTCTTTCGCTTGGGACCCTTCGGGGACCGAGTACACAAAATCTTTCCTACCTCTGCCAGCTGGCTCACACACCGTGAGACAAGGAGAGAAAAATGGGTGGCGGCACAAACTGACCTCATCCTCGAAACCTCACAGCGAGAGACCAAACCGCAATGCTTGCGGTTTTTATTGTTTCTGCGAGTTCTTTCCGGCCTGAAGCCAAGCCAGTTCGAACATGCTACGAACCATGGTGGCCATTTCTTTGCTTTCAATAATGACCCCCGCAAGTTTACCGCGTAACGCAATCATGGCAACACGGCTACCATAAACCGTGAGCTCTCCATGCATGGGAAACTGCGCCTTAGGAATGCGCCTAAACTCCCAGAGGTGCTTGATTGAATCTGCCGGGTTCTCAAGTTGCTCGGAGGTATAAATCGTTCGGCCCTTAATTTTTCTCTGGGCAAGCCTCGCGTTGTGTTTTTTCCAGTGTTCCTTTGGCAACAGATGCCTCAAATCATCAAATGAAATGAAGTCTTCCATCTGTTCGGTCCTAGTATCAAAAATTGTTTCTCGCATGGCCTCCAATCCCTCTTCCCCCTCGTAAAAGGAAACCTTCGGTCGCTCTCCGGCTGCGTCTGAAATAGCCTCCAGATCAGGCAGCAGACGCTTGATGACAGACTCCTTCTCATCAACGGTCGCTCGCTCGGCGTGCACGATACGGTGCAATCGTTCCGGCTTCTCGGCGGTATACATCGTCTTCTTGCCCTTGTCGAAGGTGCTCATCAACCCCTTCTGCAGCAAGGACTCGATCATCACATAGGTCGTGGCCCGGTTCACTTCGGCCTTGCGGGAAATAATCTGTACTGGCGAAGGGCCGAGCTCCAAGGAGGCAAGGTATACCAAGGCCTCTTTGTCAGAGAGTCCCAACTTCTGAAGCTCGCGCGCAAGTGCTTTCATGCTTCTTATTTACTTCAAAATGCCTGTTAATGTTAACAGACAATATGAAAATAACCAAGCTAGCTCAAGGTACGCCAAATATGGTCAAAGATTCCCTTCGCACTATTTTCAAGCTCAGGACTCTTAATGAGAAAGCCGTACGGATGATCCGTGTAAGCGATAAGGGACAGATAGTTCTTAAATACGGCGATTTCTCCAACAAGGTCTTTATCGGCCTTCATCACCCTGTATTCGTACAGGTTCTGCTTCCCCTTTGCAGTACCAAAATACGACTTGGATTTTTCGAAGTTTTTCTTATCTCCATTCAACGCGATGATCTTCATTTTTATCCCGAGTGATTTCAAACGGAACCCATGAACTTGGTGGGCTTCTTGAAACGCATCACCAAGGTGCTTTGACGATGCGCCAATAACACGCAGCTCCTTAGGCTTACTATCAATCAAAACCTTCCTCATAGCCTCCAATCCCTCTAGCCCCTCGTAGTAATTCACCTCGGGTTTTTCCTTCGCTAACAGAATGAGCGACTCCAGTCCAGGCAATACTGACCTTAGTTTTGTCTCACGATTAGCAAGCCTCCGCTTTTCTTCTTCCAAAAGCCGCAACAGCTGCCCGGGCCTCTCCGCCTGGTAGTAGGTCTTCTTGCCCCTGGTGTGCGAGCTCATCAGGCCGCGTTTCACCAGGCCGCCGACGGCGACATGGGCCGTCGGCCGCACGATGGCGGACTTGGCGGCGATCTGCAGGACGGTGGCCGGACCCAACTCAAGCGAGGCCAGGTAGGCCCTGACCTCATTCGGACTCAATCCGAGCTCTTCCAGTTGTTTTTGCACGGATTCCATATCGTGCTCACATCATAACATATTCATTCAAAAGTGTCAAGGTCTTGACACTTTTATCGTGTTCGTGTTAGGGAGTCATCACGAATCGTTATCCACATCCCCATGGATCCATCGCAATCGTTCTGGGAGGAGGCGGCGCCCAAGTGGGACGCGCTCCTCACCGACGCCGGAAGTTTCGCGAACCATCAGGAAGCCTCGCGGCGCTTCCACTGGTTCCTGAAACGCACGCTCAAGATCGGCAACCGCACCAAGTCCTATCGCCTGCTCGACCTCGCCTGCGGCACGGGCGAGGCCTCGTGGCCGCTTTGGAAACGCGTCGCGTCCGTGACCTTCATGGACCGCTCCGCGACGATGCTGCGCCTGGCGCGCAACAAGTATCCGAAGGGCATCTTCGTCCGCGGCGCCGCGGAGGCGCTCCCCTTCCTCGATGCCGAGTTCGATGTCATCGTCTCGCGCGGCGCGGTGCTCTCGCAGATCGATCCCGACCTCGTCCCGAACGCGCTCGCGCACGCTTGGCGCGTCTTGCGCCCGCAAGGCTACATCCTTTTCGATTTCCTGACGGACCCGTCCGCCGGACCGTGCCCGGCGCCGGTCTTCCGTTCAGGCTGGCGCCGCCCCGCCATGGAGACGCTCCTCCGCGCGCATCTCCCCGGCGCCGCCATCCTCGCGTACGACGGCACCGACGCGCACGCCGTGAACCGCGTCCTCGTGCGGAAGGGATGATATGGCGCAGGAGCTGACCATCCCCGTCGACTACGCCGCCGCCCGGACCGCTTTGGCGGCCCGCTGTCCTGCCCCGAGACGCTCGCAGATCGAGGATACGCTCTATCGCCGTCCGGACGGCGCCCTCGCCCGGCTCCGCCGCCAGGACGCCGTGACGCGTTTGAGCTGTACCGTGCCTGACTTGGGCCTCTCCGACCCGCCGGAGACCGTCGTACTGGACCCGGCCGCCTGTCGCCGCCTCCTCGATCTCCTAGGCTTCGAGGCCGTCGATCGCGTGCGGTACGCCCGCGAATCCTGGCGGGATTGCCAATACGCCCTGCACCTCGACCGCGTGGAGGGTCTCGGTGACTATCTCACCGTCCAGACGGACCAGGGTCTCTATCCGGCCAAGACCTACCGGAAAATGGCCTTGAAACGCCTCAAAACCATGGGAATCGAGCCTGCCGAACCCGACCTTGACAGTCCGGAGGCGGTCGCCTATACTGCCTCCATCATCCCCCTTCGCTGAAGCTCCGGGGGACAAGCGCAGCTTAATTTGACCCCCGTATGGCTACAAAAAAAGCAGGAGGCTCTACACAACTTGGCCGCGATTCCGTTTCCAAGCGCCTGGGCGTGAAGCTCTACGCCGGAGCCCTCGCCAAGATCGGCTCGATCCTCGTCCGCCAGCGCGGCACGAAGGTCCACCCGGGACGCAACACCATGCGCGCCGGGGACGACACGATCTTCGCCACCGAGCGCGGCATCGTCAGCTTCCAGACCCGCAAGGCCCGCCGCTTCGACGGCAGCCTCAAGGCCCGGACCTATGTCCATGTCGACCAGAAGGACGCGTAAGCGCCCGCCGGAAAACCGCCCGTTTCGAAGGGGCGGTTTTTCGTATGCCGTCGCGCGAGGGTTGACATTCCCGCGGAAAACTGGTAGCTTCGTCCGTCAGGAGAAAAACATGCCCCACACCGCACCTTTGACTTCGCAAGAGATCGATGACGGCTGGTGCCTCGAGGAGGCGTCGGCTCCCCCTCCGGACGACGAACCGTACCTGGAGCTCGTCGTCGAGGAGATTCCCGCCAGCGGCTTCGAGGAAGCCTTCTGGGAGCAGCACGAGGGCAGGAAGCTGGCCCGCCGTTACGGCGACGCTTCCCCGCTCTTCGGACGGGGGCCGATGGCGCGCGGCACCATGCCGCCGCCCGACGCGTTCGGTTCCTGACATGCCGGCACGCGGCTTCCCGCTCGACATCGACGCCCTCATCCTCTTCGAGCTCGCTCGAAGCATGGGATCCGGACCGGAACTCCTCCGGCGGGCCCGCGGGCGCATGCAAACGCGCGGCTACAAGCTGAACTACGGCTCGTGGTATCCGGCCTTGAAACGATTGGAAGCGAGGCGCCTCCTTACCGGGGTCTAACCTCCCTTTCCGAAGGGACGCCGGATACCGAAAATCTATGCCTTGACCGACGAGGGCAGGATCGAGGCGCGCCAGCTTGCGAACGACATCCGCGCCTTGCTCCCTCCTGCCAAAGCGACCGCCTAGCGGCCGCTTTTTTCGTTCAGGCGATGGCCGCCTTGATGAACGCGTTGAAGAGCGGGTGCGGACGCAGCGGCCGGCTCTTGAATTCGGGGTGGAACTGCACGCCGACGAAGAAGGGATGCTCCTTCACTTCGACGATCTCGACCAGCGACCCGTCCGGCGAGGTGCCGGCGATGGTGAGCCCAGCCTTCTCGAGCCGTTCGCGGTAGTCGCCGTTGAACTCGTAACGATGGCGGTGGCGTTCGGTGACCTCGCGCTTGCCGTAAGCCTTGCGGGAATGCGACTTGGCCGCCAGCGCGCAGGCGTAGGAGCCGAGCCGCATCGTGCCGCCGAACTTCTTCTTCGTCACGATGGCCTCCTGCTCCGGCATGATGTGGATGACCGGATGCTCCGCTTCCGGGTTCACTTCGGTGGTGTGCGCGCCCTTGAGGCCGGCGACATGGCGCGCGAACTCGATGGTCGCGAGCTGCATGCCGTAGCACAGGCCGAAGTACGGGATCTTCTTCTCGCGCGCGTAGCGGATGACCGCGATCTTGCCTTCGATGCCGCGGCTGCCGAAACCGCCGGGCACCAGGATGCCGTCGTAGCGCGAAAGCTCCTTGAGCTTCTCCGGATGCGTCTCGAACTCGGTCGAATCGAGCCAGTCGAGCTGGGGATCGACGCCGTTGTGCCAGGCGGCGGCCTTGATGGCCTCGATGACGGAGATGTAGGCGTCGGTCAGCGAGAAGTCTCCGCTCGCGAAATACTTGCCGACGACGGCGATCCTCACCGCCTTCTTCTCGGCATGGATGGTCTTCACGAGCTTCGCCCACTCCTTCATGTCGTTGCGCTGCCGGGCGCGCAGGCCGAACTTGGAGAGGATGCGCTTGCCGACCTGGTCCTGCTCGAAGTTGAGCGGGACATCATAGACGGACGCCGCGTCGGGCGCGGAGATGACGTCGCGCTCGTCGATGTTGCAGAACTGGGAGAGCTTGCGCTTGCGCGGCTCGTCGAGGGCGCGCGAGGCGCGGGCGATGATGAAGTCGGGCTGGATGCCGGCGGAGTTCAGCGTGCGGACGGCGTACTGCGTCGGCTTGGTCTTCATCTCGCCCAGGTTGAACGGGATCGGCAGGTAGGAGACGAGCACGAACAGCACATCCTTCGGGTGCTTGAGGTGCATCATGCGCGCCGCCTCGAGGAACAGGATGTTCTGGTATTCGCCGACCGTGCCGCCGATCTCCACCATGCAGATGTCCGCGTGGGCTTCCTTGGCGGCGCGCTTGATGCGGCGGACCACCTCCTCCGGCACATGCGGCACGACCTCGACGGTGCGGCCGCCGTATTCCAGGTTGCGCTCGCGTTCGATGACCTCGCGGTAGACGCGGCCGGTCGTCATGTAGTTCACCGAGGTGATGTCGGTGTCGAGGAAGCGCTCGTAGTTGCCGATGTCCTGATCCGTCTCGTCGCCGTCCTCGGTGACGAAGACCTCGCCGTGTTCCACCGGGTTCATCGTGCCGGCGTCGACATTGATGTAGGGGTCGACCTTCACGGCGGTGACGCGGAAGCCTTTCGACTGGAGGATGCGGCCGATGGAGGCGGTGGCGGTGCCTTTGCCGACGCCGCTCATGACGCCTCCGACGACGAAGATGAACTTGGACATGGCGCTCTCGGGTTATGGACGAGGTTTCGCTTGCGGGGGTTGGGGTTTCGGCGGCTCGGCGACGACCGGCGGACGGCGCACGCCGAGGGTGATGAGCGCCTTCTCGAGCACGGGGCGCACATCCTCGTAGCTGGATTTCTGCATCGCTTCGCGCGGGTCGACCCAGATGATCTTCCGGATCTTCTCGTGCTTCTGCGGGGATCCCCATTCGCCGGAAGGCGCCTCCATCAGGAAATAGTGCACGAACTTGTGGATGAGCATGCCTTTCGAGCCGACGCGGTATTTCTCGCGGAACCAGAAATCGATCGTGCCGAGCGGCTGGCGCAGCTTGAGGCCGCGCAGCGACATTTCCTCGGCGGTCTCGCGAAGCGCGGCCTGCTCGATGGTCTCCCCCGGTTCGACATGGCCCTTGGCGAAGGTCCATTTGCCGAAGGGGTCGAGCATCAAGGACATCTTGAGGCCTTTCTTGGTGCGCTTATAGACGATGCCGCCGGCGGAGATCTCCACCTGCACGCGCGGCGGCTTGCCTCCGCCTTTCCGCTGTCCGGCGCGCGGCTGACGCCGATGCTGTTGCTGCTGTGCGGGGGGCTGCATATCACTCGGCGGCCTCCTCCGGCGGCTGCGGCGCCGGCGGGACGACGCCGTCGAACCAGGCGTAGGCGGCGTCCGCCTGCGGGTCGCGGTCGTTCTCATAGTCGTCGTCCGTACGCTCGACCAGGTGGTCCGGCGCGATACCGTCGACGTTGATGTTGTGGCCGTCGGGGGTCAGCCATTCGGCGATGGTGAGCTTCACCGACGAGCCGTCGTCGAGCTCGACGAGATCCTGGACCGAGCCCTTGCCGAAGGTCTGCGTGCCGATCAGGACCGCCTTGCCGTGCGCCTTGAGCGCGCCGGCGAGGATTTCCGACGCCGAAGCCGAGCCGCCGTTCACGAGGACGACGGTCGGGATGTCCTTGAGGCGGCCGCGCCCGTTCGCGCGATGCTCCTCGGTCGAGCCGTCGGAGTAGCGTTCGGAGACGGCCACTTCGCCGGGGACCCATTCGCCCAGCATCCGGACGGAGGCGTCGAGATACCCGCCAGGGTTGTTGCGGAGGTCGATGACGACTCCGTCGACGCCGCGGCCGACGGCTTGCGTGACGCCGTCAAGGAAACGGTCGAAGGTGTCGCCGTTGAAATGCGAGATCTTGATGACGGCGAGCGTCTTGCCGTCGGGCGACTCCTCGAAGGAGATCTTGGCGCTCTGGATGGCGATCGTGTCGCGCGTGATGTCGAAGACGCGCGGCTCGCGCTCGTCGCCCCGCAGGACATGGAGCTTCACCACGGTGCCCTTGTCGCCGCGGATGCGGGAGACGGCGTCGTCGATGGCCATGCCCGTCGTGTCGATCTCGTCGATGCCGATGATGCGGTCGCCCGCCATGAGTCCGGCCTTCTCCGCGGGCGAGTCCGGGAGCGGCGCGATGACGACGAGATTCCCCTTCTTGATGCCGATCTCGGCGCCGATGCCCTCGAACTTGCCGGAGAGCTCCTGCGCGAATTCCTCGCTGGCGACGGGCTCGAGGAAGACGGAGTGCGGATCCTCGAGCGAGGCGACCATGCCCATGAGCGCGCCGTAGAACATCTTCTTCTCGTCGACGGGCTGGGTGGCGTACCGGTCCTTGATGAGGTGCCAGACATCCCAGAACATCCGGAAATCGACGGTGCCGCCCGAGAGGTCCAGGCCGTCGTTCACGAATTCGACGGTGCCGGAAGCGGAACCGGTGCGGCGGGAAGGATTCTCGTCCGCGCCGATGCGATAGCCCCACAGGAACGAGGCGACGACGAAGACCAGCGCCAGGTAGGCGCTGACGGCCTTGCGGGCGCGGCCGTGTTCCGGCACGGCCGGACGGGATCGTTCGGGTTCAAACGGGTTCTGCATGGGATCAGGATTCTTCTTCGCGGGTGATGACGGCGCCGACCGAAGCGAAGCGCTCCTCGATGCGTTCGTAGCCGCGATCGATGATTTCCGCCTCGTGGAGCACGGTCTCGCCGTCGGCCAGGATGCCGGCCAGGAGGAGGGTCGCGCCGGCGCGCAGGTCCAGGCTCTTGATGGCCTGGCCGTAGAGCGGCGTCGGACCGCTGATGAGGACGCGGTGCGGATCGCAGACGACGGCGTTCGCTCCCATCTTAACGAGTTCGTTGACGAAACCGAAGCGCCCCTCGTACATCGGCTCGTGGATCATGCTGGTGCCGGCGCACTGGGTGGCGAGCACGCCGAAGGGCGCCATGAGGTCGGTCGGGAGGCCCGGGTAGGGCATCGACTGGAACTTGAAGGCCTTGAGGGCGCCATGCGCGGTCACGAGGACCGTATCGCTCCCGACTTCGACGCCCGCGCCGATGGCCTCGAGCCGCTGGATGACGATGTCCAGATGGTCCGGGCGGATGCGTTCGATCTGGAGGTCGCCCCGCGTGAGCGCCGCGGCCACCATGAAGGTGCCGGCCTCGATCTGGTCCGGAATGATCTCGTGCGTCGCGCCATGGAGCGTCTCCACGCCGTCGATCGTGACGAGATGCGTGCCGTGGCCCTGGATGCGGGCGCCCATGGCGTTCAGGAAGTCGCCGAGATCCTGGACATGCGGCTCGGCGGCCGCGAGCTTGATGGTCGTGCGGCCCTCCGCGAGCGCGGCGGCCATCATCAGGTTCTCGGTGGCGGTCACGGAGAACTCCGGCAAGACGACCGTCCGGCCGACGAGCTTGTCGGCGCTCAAGCGATAGCCCTCCTTGCCGCGTTCGCATGCCGCGCCGAGCGAGGTGAGCGCGACGAGATGCGTGTCGAGCGGGCGGTTGCCGATGATGCAGCCGCCCGGTTCCGGCAATTCGACCTCGCGGAAGCGGGCCAGCATAGGCCCCAAAAACAAAACCGACGAACGCATGCTGCGCATCGCCTTCCTGTCGAGTTTCGCGGGATCGGCGCCCTTGGGCTCGATCTTCAGGTCGTGGTCCCCTGCCCATTCGGCGCGGACGCCGAGGCTCCTCAAGATGTCGAGCATGCGCTCCACATCGCGGATGCGCGGCACGTTCTTGAGGACGCTGGGCTCGTCGGTGAGGAGCGTCGCCGCCAGGATGGGCGTCGCCGCGTTCTTCATGCCCGCGACCCGGAGCCGTCCGCGGAGTTTCTTTCCGCCTTGAATTCGGAGCCGGCTCATAGTACGATTCGCTTGAAAACAGCGTACTCCTTTATGAACCCGCGCGCAAGACGCATCCTCCGGCGGACCTTCATCGCGGCGTTCTTCATCATCGCGCCCGCCATCATCCTTTCGACGGCGGGATATCGCTATAATTTCTCGCGCCAGCGCTTCGAACGGACGGGCGCGATGCTCGTCGAGACCCGGCCGGCGGACGCGTCCGTCTCGCTCGGCGGCGTACCCCAGAAATCGCTGACGCCGGCCCGTCTGCAAGGGCTCTCGCCGGGCCCCTATTCCGTGCGCGTGGAGAAGCCAGGATACCTGGCGTGGGAGAAGACCGTGTCGGTCCGCAGCCGCGAGACGACCTTCCTGAACGACATCGCCCTGTTCCGCGATACCGCGCCGTCCGTCTACGCCGACCCCGGCGAGACCTTCGACGCGTCCTTCTCCCATGACGCGCGCTATGCAGCGGCGGTGGCGGCGACGGGCGCAGGCGCGGAACTCGTCATCATCGACCTGCGCGACGGATCGGCGGTCGTCCCCTACCGATCGAGCGCCGGAGCCGATGAGGTCCGGCTCGCCTGGTCGCGCGACGGGCGGCGCCTGCTCATCGTGCACGAAGGGCGCGAGCCGGAGCACCTCCTGTGGGAGGCGTCGGAACCCGGAGGCGTCCGCGACCTTTCGGAAGAACTCTCGCTCGCCATCGACGCGGCGGCCTGGGCGCAGGACGACGACCGCCTCTATGCCGCCGCGGACGGCGAACTCTACGAGATCGACATGCTCTTCGCCTTCGCATCGTCCGTCGGGCCCGCCCCGTCCGCGTTCGTCGTCGCCGGTGGCACGGTCTACGGCATCCTTCCGGGATCGCCGGCCAGGCTCGTGAAGCACCGGCTCGGCGGCGACGCCTACGAGACCGTGGCGGAACTCCCGTCCGCCGACTTCACGCCGCTCCCCGGCCGCGACCGCAAGATCGCCTATGTCTCCCCCGCCGCAGAACGCCTGTTCATCATCGATCCCGCAAGCGGGCGCCAGGAGGCCTTCGAAGGGCGCGGGGCCGGCGGCGCCTGGTCGGCCGACGGACGGCGCCTCCTCTATTGGAACGACCTCGAGGTGCATATCTACGACGCGCAGGGCGGCTCCGACACGCTGGTCACCCGTCTCTCCGGCCCGATCCGCCAGGCCGCCTGGCATCGCCCCGAGTGGAGCGCCGTCTACGCCTCCGGCGACACGCTCTTCGCCGTCGAGACCTCGGACCGCTTCGGCCGCGTGACCGTCCCGCTCGCCGCCTTCGACGGACTGCGCGCCTTCGCGATGAGCAGGAACGGCGACTGGCTGTACGCCTTCGGGCGGCGCGGCGACCAGGACGCCCTCTGGCGCCTGCGTCTCCGCTGAAACGAAAAGAGACGGCCGATTCAGGCCGTCTCGAGCTTGCGGATGAGGTCCGGGAGTTCCGTCACCGCCTTGATGCGGTGATATTTCGTCTCGTCGATGTCGGCGTTGACGAAAGACCAGGTCTCGCTGGGCAGCCAGATGGCGGCCATCCCGAGCTCGATGGCCGGCAGGATGTCCGACTTCTTGGAATCGCCGACCATCGCGCCCTCCTGCGGACGATCCTTGACGATGGACGCGAGGATGTCCTTCTTCTTCATCGGCGTGACATGGACCGAGTCCACATACGAGGCGATGCCCGCCTCGTCGATCTTCCGCCACTGGAGCGTCTCGTCGCCGGCGGTGATGACATGCAGTTCGCGGCCTTCCTTCGCGAGCCGGCGCAGCGCGCGCTTCGCGCCCGGGAACATCCGGAACGGGCCGCGCTGGAACTCGGACGCGACGGAGCGGAGGCGCTCGACGACCTTCGGGTCGATCGGGACGCCGGCGAGTCCGGCGAGGCGCTCGTAGGTCAGCACCCAGCTCAAGGGGAAGCGATCGGTGGAGAACCCCTTCTCGTTCACGAGACCGAGGTCGATCTCCATCTGGATCTTGAGCAGCTCCGGCGGGTAGACGCTCCGGTGCCCGAGGGCCCTGACCACGATCATCGCGCAGCGCAGGATGGGCCCGTGGTACTTGTAGGTGTTGGGAATCAGCGTGTCGTCGAGATCGAGACAGATCTTGCGGATCTTCACGGCGGGCCTCCTTGGCTTCGAAAAGAGCCCTCGCACCTTACGGGGGCTCTCTCATGGGGACAACCGGAAGTTATCCACAGTCAGATTTCGACGATGGCGTTGTCGCCGACGACCAGCTTGTGGCCGAGCGGCAGGGTAGCGTGCGCGGAGGTGATGGACGCGTTGGCGCCGATCAGGCTGTCGACGATGCGCGTCGAACAATTGATGTCCGCGTCGTCGAAGACGATGGAGTGCTCGATCTCCGTGCTGTAGACCTCGACGCCTTTGCCGATCGAGGTGTAGGGGCCGATGTAGGAGTTCTCGATGCGGCAGTTCTCGCCGATGGCCACTGGGCCGCGGATCAGGACCTTCTGACCGATGACCGTACCCTTGCCGATCGCCACCCTGCCTTGGATGACGGCGGCCGGATCGATCTCGACGCCGTCGCGCGAACCCTCGGCCATCTCGTTGAGCAGCAGCTGGTTGCCTTCGAGCAGGTCCTCGGGCTTGCCGGTATCCTTCCACCAGCCGGTGATCTCCTCGTAGCCGACGGCCTTGCCGTCCGCGATGAGCCGGCTATGGACATCCGAGATCTCGTACTCGCCGCGCGCCGACGGCCGGATCTGCGCGAAGGCCTCGAAGAAGCTCTTGTCGTAGACATAGATGCCGGTCACGGCGTAGTCGCTCTTCGGTTCCGCAGGCTTCTCGTCGACGCGGACGATGCGTCCGTCCTTGAGTTCCGGCACGCCGAAGCGCTGGGGATCCTTCACTTTCGAGAGCGCGAGCAGGCAGTTGAGCTTCTGCTCCTCGAACGCGCGCACGAAACGGTCCAGGCTGCCGAGGATGATGTTGTCGCCCAAGTAGAAGAGGAACGCGTCGTCGCCCAGGAACGCCTTGGCGTTGGCGACGACATGCGCGACGCCCTTCGGCCCGCCCGCCTGTTCGATGTAGGTGATCTTGACGCCCCACTTCGCGCCGTCGCCGACGGCCTTCTGGAGCTCCTCCTCGCCGGGGTTCACGCTGATGCCGATCTCCGTGATGCCCGCCGCCGCGATCTTCTCGATGGCGTAAAAGATCATCGGCTTGTTGGCCAACGGGATCAGGTGCTTGTTGATGGTGTAGGTGATGGGCCGAAGGCGCGTGGCGCGTCCGCCCGCCGTAATCAGGGCTGTCATGCCTTCAAACCCTAACAAAAAAGCCCCTTTCGGTAAAGGGGCCTAGCGCAGGACGCCGGACTTCGCCAGGGCGGCGAAGGTCTTGCCGTCGTCGAAGACGCTGCCGTCCCACGCGCCGCGCTCCATGGCGACGCGCAGTTCCTCGCGGCTGAAGAACCGCATCCTCCCGACGGTCTCGGTGTCCTCCGGGCGCTGGGCGCCGACGCGGACGACGCGCGCGCGGACGACATGCTGAGGATGGGCGAAGTAGGTGGAGTTGAGGTTGACGGTACCGCAATCGAGGATATCGTCGATCTCGAAACCGCCCTCCTCCCCCGCTTCCGCCAGCGCGGTCTTGCGCAGGAATCGCTCGAGGTCGTCCGAAGCGAACCCCGGCGAGTTGCCGGCAGGACATTCCCAGGCATAGCGGCCGAGGCCGGCCAGGAGGTCGTCGAGCAGCCCGAGCTCCGCCACGCGCGCGGCGTATCCGGTGCCGAAGGACGCCGGATCGACGCGCTTGCCGGCCGCGTCGGCGGCGAACCATCCGAGGGACGCGGTGCCGGCTTCGGCGTCGTGCAGGATGCGCGGGCGTTCGCGCGTCATCCGGTAGTTCTCGACCAGGCCGACGGCGTCATCGAGCGTCGCGACGACGATGACGGCGGGACTTTCGATCAGCAGCGGCTGGTCGTACTGGTCCTCGTATCGTCCGCCGCGCGGCACTTGGTGCATGACATGCAGCAGGGCGGCGCTCAAACGCGCGTTGAGACGCCCGCGCACGCCGGCGATAGGCTTCCAGTCCGGTTCCGGCATCGTGCGCAGCAGACGAGGGCGCTCCTTGGACATGTTTCCTCCGTACGCGAAAGGTGCTGGACGAAGTCCAACACCTTTCGGCTTCCGCGTCAATGTCGCGTCACGGCTTCTCGAGCAGCTCGTTCTTCTCGATTTCCGCGACGACGGACTGGAATTCCTTCTTGTAGATGTCGATCATGGCCATCGTCACCGAGAGGGTGATGGGGCCGAAGAAGATGCCCATCGGCCCGAAGAAGCTCAAGCCGCCGAGCAGCGAGAGCAGGATCATCATCGGATGGATGCGGATGCGCGAGCGCATCACCTGCGGCGTCAGGAAATTGTCGACCAGGCCGATGACCAGCATGCTGACGGCCGAAAGGATGATGCCTTGCACGAGCTGTCCCGTGGCGAACAGGTAGACGATGAACGGCACGGTCACGAGCGCGGTCCCGACGGCCGGGATGAAGCTGCTCATGGCGATCATCGATCCCCAGAAGACCGGTGCCGGCAGGCCGAGGAGCAGGAACGCGAGGCCGCCGAGGATGCCCTTGATGATCGCCACGACGAACTGGCCGTAGGCCACGGCGCGGATGGCGTCGATGATGCGGTCGAAGATGGTGTTGTCGTCCTCGTCGGTGAGCGGCGAGAGGTCGAGCAGGTGCTGCTTGAAGACGCCGCCGTCCTTGAG
>DYFX01000032.1 GCA_020724945.1 Candidatus Paceibacter sp. | reverse complement strand
TCAGCTGATGCATTTCGGTACGCGGCCCGGGTTGACGCGGGGGCGTTTCCGCGCTATCCTCCCCTCTTCGTTCCTTTCCACCACCCGCACCCAGGAGGCACCGTGACCGAGAAACGCAAGATGACCTATGCCGGAAGCGGCGTCGACTACGACGCCATGGATCCGTTCAAGCGCGCGGCCACCAAGGCCGCGGCCACGACGGCCAGGAACCTCGCGCAGCACGACTGCCGCGAGCTCGCCTGGACCCGCGGCGAGAGCGCCTACCTGATCGACATCGGCGAGGTCTACATCGCCCATGTCGAGGAAGGGCTCGGCACCAAGAACATCGTGGCCGACGACATGTACGCGCGGTACGGCCATCCGTACCACGCGGCCGTGGCGCAGGACACCGTGGCGATGATCGTGAACGACATGAGCACGCTCGGCGCCCAGCCGCTCGCGGTCGCGATGCACCTGGCCGCCGGCGATTCCCGCTGGTTCAAGGACGAGGGCCGCACGCGGCCGCTCATCGACGGCTGGAAGAAGGCCTGCGACCTGGCCGAATGCGCCTGGGGCGGCGGCGAGACGCCGACGCTCAAGGACAGCGTGGAGCCCGGCACGACCGTGCTCTCCGGCTCGGCCGTCGGCATCGTGCGGTACAAGAACCGCGTCTTCAGCCCCGAGAAGATCCGCGCCGGCGACGCCATCGTGCTGCTCGGAAGCTCCGGCGTGCACGCCAACGGCCTGACGCTCGCGCGGAAGATCGCGGGCGAGACCGGCTACGACGCGCGCGTCCCGAACGGCCGCTCGTTCGGCGAGGCGCTGCTCGACCCGACCTGCATCTACGCGCCGTTCATCCGCCGGTGCCTCGAGTGGCGCGCGGACATCCACTACGCGGTGAACATCACCGGCCACGGCTGGCGCAAGCTGATGCGCGCGCCGCAGGACTTCGCCTACATCCTCGACACGATCCCGACGCCGCAGCCCGTCTTCGACTTCATCCAGGAGCACGGCCGCGTCGACGAGCGCGAGATGTACGGCACCTACAACATGGGCGCGGGCTTCGCGCTCTACCTGCCCGAGGAGGATGTCAAGAAGGTCTGGGATGTCTTCCACCACTTCGCGCCCTGGGGCTTCGACCTGACCTGGGGCGGCCGCATCGAGGCCTCCGCGGAGAAGAAGGTCGTCATCAAGCCGAGAGGCATCACCTTCACGGCGGACGAGCTCAAGGTCCGCTGACATCGAACGCCCCCGTCGCCGCGACGGGGGTTTTTATGATGTACGAAAATGCGTCAGGTGACGCATTTCGGTGCACGCGGTTTTTTGAGGGTCACGGAGGCGACACGGAGGCGAGGGCGTCCTTGTAGACCTTGTGGATACGGCCGAGGTGCAATCCCGGGTTGTATTCCGTCTCGGCGAGGCGGCGGCCTTCGCGGCCCATGGCGGCGGCGCGGGCGTATTCGCCGGAGAGCCAGTTCAGCTTGGCGGCGAGGTCGTCGTGATCGCCGGGCTCGAAGAGGAGGCCGGTCTTGGCTTCGCGGACGACCTCCGGCAGGGCGCCGACGCGCGCGGCGATGACGGGCTTGCCGTGGGCGTAGGCTTCGAGCGCCGTGAGGCCGAAGGTCTCGTACGAGCGCGACGGGATGACGACGGCCTTGGCGCGCGCGATCTCGCGGTCGAGGTCGGCGCCGTGGAGCGCGCCGAGCGTCTCGACATTCTCGAGCTTCAGCTCCTCCGCCAGCGCGACGAGCTTGGCCTTCTCCGGGCCGTCGCCGATGACGGCGCAGGTCAGGCCGCGCACCTTCTTCATGGCGCGCATGAGGACATCGACGCCCTTCTCCGCCGAGAGGCGGCCGACGAAGACGACGCGCGCTTCCGATTCGTAGCGCGGGACGCGTCCGGCGAGGTCGATGAAATGCGGAACGACTTCGAGGCGCTTCTCCTCGACGCCGTAGCGGAGCATCATCCCCTTGGCGAAGGCGCTCGGCACGACGAACTTCGCGACGGAACCGTAGACGCCGAGCAAGCGATGCAGCCAGCCTTCGAACGCCGAGAGCGCGCTCTTGGACGCGGAGCCGTCGACGAGCCTCCGGCGGAAGGTGTCCCAATAGGGATGCTTCGGATCCGGTTCGACGACCTGTCCCCGGTCGAACATCCCGTAGTTGGGCGAGACGAGATGATAGTCGTGGAGCGTCATCACGACGGGGATCTTCCGTTTCTTCGCGACGGCGAGGATGGATGGCGAGATCTGGTGGTAGATGTTGTGCGCGTGGACGACATCGGGCTTCGCCTCGTCGAGGAGCTTGCCGAACTTCTTCGCCGCCTCGAACGACCAGAGCATGCGGCCGGCCGTACGGAGACTCTCTTTCAGCGGCATCTCGCCGGAAGTCATCACGGGAGAGACGAAAAAGCGTTCCCAAGGGCTCGCCTCGTTCTTGGGATCGCGCATCGCGAAAGCGGAGACGGCGTCGCCGTTGGCCTCGAGGAGCTTCTTCGTCTCGAAGACGACGCGCTCGGCGCCGCCTTTCAGGTACCAGTATTTGTCGGCGAGGAGGATGCGCATATTCCGTCATTCCGAGCGCGCGAAGGCGCGCGGTAGGAATCGCTTTTCAAAAGGGATCCCTACCGCCGCGCTTGAAAGCGCGGCTCGGGATGACATCGTGCTCATAGCAATTTCTCCCTCCGCCCCGCGACCCAGATCATCGCGCCGAAGAGCCAGAAGTAGAGGCTGATGGTGCGGACTTCCAGGTAGGTGCCGAGGAGGGCCTGGAGGGCGAAGGCGAGCGTGGCGCCCATGTAGCCGAGCGCCATGCCGCGCATCAGGGGATCCTTCGATTCGCGGTAGACCGTGCCGGCGGCGCGGAAGAGGATGACGAACATCCAGACATAGAGCGCGAGGCCGAGCGTGCCGACTTCGCCCCAGAGCGCGAACCAGTTGTTGTCGATGTAGCCTTCCGTGCCGTAGACGCCGAAGGGCAGTCCGAGCTTGTCGTAGACCGAGGTGTTGCCGAGCACGGCCGCCGCGCCGCCGCCGTAGGAACCCGGGCCGTGGCCGAAGAGCGGCGAGGCCGGCACGACGACGAGCGGCGTGTTCACGAACCAATAGACGCGGCCGTACCCGAAGTATTCGCCGCGGTAGCGTTCGTAGGAGAAGGCCTCGAGCAGGCGCGCCAGGATGGTCTGTTCCGGCAGGTCGGTGAGGTAGCGCACGACCACGCCGGACCAGAAGGTATAGCCGGCGATGACGATGACCGTCGCCAGGAAGCCGTAAAGGATGCGCCGATCCCGCTTGATGCGGACGGCGATGTAGAGGAAGCCGAGCAGGAAGCCGAACCACGAGGCGCGCGAATAGGTGAGGACGAGCGCGACGGAGCCGACGGCGAAGAGCGTGAAGAAATAGCGGTGCCACTTCCCCTTCTTGATCTCGTAGAACCAGCCGGCCAGGAGCAGGAGGAAGAAGCACAGGAAGAGGCCGAGCTGGTCGTAGCGGCCGAGCGTGCCGAAGACGCGCTGGCCCGGCGCCCAGAACTGTTCGGTGCCGCCCGTGAGCTGGATGCTGTCGTAGACGCGGCGCTCGGAGGGCAGGAGGAAGGCGTCGAGCGCGCCCAGGGTCGCGGCCTGCAGGATGCCGAGCAGGCTCTCGAAGAGCACCAGGCCGAGCATCAGGACGATGAGCTTGCGCATGAACTCGCGCGACGGCGCGATGAGCACCACCGCGAAGAAGAGCAGCATGAAGCGGACGATCTGGCGGCTGCCCAGGACGGCCACGCCCGGGTCGACGAAGTTCGAGACGGCCGAGGCCAGGATGACGAGGAGGAGCAGGACGAACGGGAGGTCGAGGCCGGTGGACTCCCGCTTCTCCCCCGCCAGGTAGCGGCGGAAGAGCGTGAGGCCGAGCAGGAGGTAGATCAGCACCTCCGTGAAGTATTTGGCGAAGATGTAGAGCTCGTCGGGGACGAACTTGAGCGCGAAAGGCTCGATGGGGATGAAGACCGCGAGGATGGCGAGCATCCAGGTGGGCCGGGCGTAGACGACGGCGAACAGGCCGATGGACAGGAAGAACGCCAGCACCTTCCACGGCGAAACGAAGACGACCAGCAGGCAGAAGAGGAGCGCGGCGCCGGCGAAGACTTTCGCCAGGCCGCGCCATTCGATGTCCTGGATGGCGTAGAGCTTCCGCAGTTCGTCCTTGAGGACGGCGATGAGCGGCATACGCCCCTATTTTAGCAGAAAAAGAGAAAGGAGCGAACCGCTTGCGCGATCCGCTCCTGGCAGAGCCGAGTCTTTCCTAGTTGATGCTGATCCCTCCGCCGATCCGCGTACAGCCGGCGGAGCCGACATTCGACACCGACCAGCGGTCGAGATCGAAGAAGTCGCCTCCCGCCCAGCCGTCCGACGGATCGTCGTTGTCGACGACGAAGAAGTTGAAGTCGTCGACCGACGGATCCAGGTAGAACACATACGCGTTCGTCCCGTTCGTCCAGGTCAGCTGGGGCTTCCCGACCGTCGCGTAGGGCAGCGTCCAGCCGTCGGAGCCGCCATACTGGATGACGGACGGCGACGGCAGGGGCGCGGGGCTCTCGGCGAGGGCATCGAGGATGTTCCGTCCGGGGTTGGCCTGGATCGTCACCTTCCTCTTCAGCGAACCGGTCTCGGTCGTCAGCTGGCACGCGATCGTGCCGTAGGTCGAGACCGCGACGGGCGGCGTGTGCGTGAACTCCGAGTTATCGGACTTCCGCGCGCAGGTGCCGCTCGTCGCGTACTCGCTGACATCGAACCAGTAGTCCGTCCCGCCCGGGCTCCGAAGGACGAGGTTGAACCCCGTCACGGTGTTGGGCATCGTGAGCACATAGCTCACGGCGTCCGACACCCAGGCTTCGGAATCCGTGCCGCCGCCGTACCCGAAGCGGATGCTCCAGGACGAGGTCGGCGCGAGCCCGTCGGTGAACAGGTGCGAGAGGATGCCGGGCCCGATCGTGACATGCGTCACGCCCGTGGCTTCCGTGCACGAGAGCGTCCCGTTTCCGGGAGTCCCCGTGCCCGAGCCGTCGTGCGTGCAGCCGGTCGGCGAGCAGACATCGAGCGTCGAGGCATTGCCGTCATCGCAGGCGTTGGCGCACAGCGGTGCCCTTCCGATGACATAGCCATCGGTCGAACCCGCCGCCGCGCCGTCCGCGATCCTGGCGCAGCCGTCGCCGCTCACCGTCCAGTCCGCCAGATCGAACCGCCGCGCGTAGCCGCCCGAGTCGTCCGACCAGACCATCAGCGTGAAGCGCTGGGCCTGGTTGGACGGCAGGTTGATGCTCGCGGAGGTCACATAGCCCGAGGTCCGCTCGGCGTCGGAGAGGACGACCTTGGGGGCCGTCGTCGACGCGTTCACGTTCCACGAACCTTCGATCTGGTCGCTCGCCACCGAGATGAACTTCGGGTTGGCGAGCGAGCCTCCGTAGACGGCGTCGAAGAGCTGGCCGGAGATCGTGAGGTACAGCGTACCCCCCGTCTCGAAGCAGCTCACGGCGCGCGTCGTCGGATGCGCCGGCGACTCGCAGCGATCGGTCTCGGCGTCGCAGACCTGGCCGTCGGCGCACTCCGACACATAGGAACAGGTGCCGTTCGCGCAGACGCCGGTCGTGCATCCGAGGTAGTCGTTGCAGTCGGCGTCGCGGTCGCAGGCGACCGGGTCCGGGTCGGGGTCCGGGTCGGGCTGGTGATGACCGTCGTCGTCACCCGCGGGTCCGTCCTCCCACTGCTTGGCGCAGGCGAGGAGGGAGAAGCAGCACAGGATCATCAGGATCTTCTTCATCGGTATCTCCTTGGTTTGGGCGGGTGCCGAAAGGGTCGGGTTGAGGTTTTGGCCTGTTTTTACGAGGCCGTTGGAAAGGTCGATGAAACCAGTCTAGCACGAAATCGCAATTTTGTCAAGGCTTGATGACAAATAATATGGCTTATTTAAGCCAAAATAATAGGCGGGCCATCAGCTTTTGAGGGCTGATGACCCGCTTGGGTTGGCCGAGGACTCCCCTACGGCTTGGTGCGGATGACGCCGCCGGTGCCGCCGGCCGTGAGCTCGATGCGGCAGTCGAAGGTGCCGTTGCCGACCGTGCCGGAACCGCTGACGACGAAGCCGACGCCGTCGCCGTCGGTGGTCATGAGATCGCCCCACCGGACCGTCGTTCCCCCGTAGTGGAGGCCGGCATTCAGGCGGTCGACCTCCGGCTCGAGGTAGAGCCGAGGATTCGCTCCCCAGACGGCCGTGTGCTTGTTGCACCCGGCCGGGTACGGGATCGACCAGGTGGCGCCGCCGCAGCTGTTGCTGAAGGCGAGGTCTTCCTGATCGCTGCCGTACATGATGCCTTCGGGGACGGTGCCGGGGTCGTCGCCCAGGAAGCCCGAGGCGATGTCGCCGCCGAAGGTCAGGACGACCTTCGGGTAGCCGTCGATGACCTCGGAGGTGCAGGTGATAGTCGCGGCGGGCGGCGCGGCGGCGGTGCCGGGGTCGGCGTCGGTGCCGGGATCCGCGTCCATACCGGCGTCCCCTTCGAGGACGGCGTCCGTCTCCGAAGCGGCATCGGGGCCGTCTGCGACCGGGAGGCCGCCGGGCTCGAAGGTGCAGGCGACGGCGAGAAACGACAGGGACAGGACGGTGATCTTCAAGGCTCGTCTTCTTTCGTTTGGGGTTGGGGAAGGAACGATGGTAACGGGAAATGATAGCACGAAAACGCCCTTTTGTCAATGATGGCGCATAAAAAAGAACAGCCCCGATCCGGAGATCGGGGCTGGCAGAGGGTCGAACGGAGGGTGATGGTCTACTGACCGTGCGGGACGGCGAGCTGGCCCGCGGCGCCGACCTTGCCCTTGCAGGCGTAGCTCGTGCCGCTGGAGTTCCAGCGGAACGGGCCGGCGCTGTCGGCGGGCAGGTTGCTGCCGTACTGGGCCCAGCACGAGCTGTTCGTGCCGGTCTTGTCCTCGCAGCGGGCGTAGGTCAGGACCCACTCGGAGCCTTCGGGGCCCGTCAGGTAGTACCGGTACCAGCCCGAGCCGGCGTCCTTGGACACCTGCGTGTAGCTGCCGGTGAAGTACCCGACGATGCCCTCGCCCGGAGCCTGGCCGACGATGTAGGCCGAGGCCTCCGCACCGTTGTTCAGGTAGCCGGGACGGAACTCGAGGTAGGTCTCCCCCTCGGCATCGACGCCGGAGCGGCAGGGCCACGAGGTCGACTCGGCGGGCGGAGCGATCGAGAGATCGGTGCCGCCGTCGGGCATGGGGTCGTCGCCGCCGGAGCCGGGGCTGCGCTCGGCGCAGGCGAGGACGAAGGCGAGGATGGGGGCGAGAGCGAGGAGCGAGAGGTTCTTGATCGTGGTCTTCATGGCGCTTCTCCTGGAAGATGTTGGCTTCTTTGGAGGGGAGCGCGGCCGTGACCCGCGCTCCCCTCCTTTCGGGGAACGGTGAGAGTCACGGACTCATGCGAGACGCGGTCAGAACTTGCCGGAGATCACGGCGCCGCCGGTCCATCCGTAGGCGAACTGCATCTCCTCGTCGTAGCCGTCGAATCCGACCATCGGGCCGGCTTCGAAGGCGACATCGAAGTACTTGCTGTCCACCGGGACGAACTTGAGCGATGCCACGCCCAGTCCGGAGTGCCAGAGGGCGAGATTGCCCTCGAGGTTCCAGGCCTGGTACTGGCCGCCGACGCAGAACCCGAACATCGAGTCCAGGCCGCGGCGGCAGAGCTGCGAGGTGACGACCATGTTGCGGTCGCGCCCCCAAGCCCATGCCATGCCCACCTGGAACTCCCAGGTCGGGCTCAACCAGTACTCCACTTGGAGCTCCGGCGCGACCGACAGGCCCATCGGGCGGCCCTTCGAGAGGACCGCGCCGTGGCGCATGCCGAGTCCGACCTGGATGCGGGTGTTGCCATCCGCACCGGGCCGGCCGTTGCTGCCGGACTTGCCTTCCTTGCCGTTGCAGACATAGATGTCGTAGACATCTTCGCCGCTCCGGATCGTCAGGCGCTGTCCGCCGTTCGGGCAGTGGATGCCCGCCGGTTCGGCGCTGGCCGTGATGGAAGCCGACGCTCCGTCGTCGCCCTTCGGACCTTGCGGTCCGGCCGGGCCTTGCGGCCCTGCGGGACCCTGCGGGCCGGGCTTGCCCTCGACGGCCTTGGGAGGCGTCTTGGGCTTGCTCGGCTTGCGGGGCTTGCGGGGCTTCGTCGGGGTCCGCTTCACCACCTTCACGGTGGTGTCGGGACCGACGCCGTACTTCTCGCGGATCTTGTCGGCCTCGGGGCCGCCGCAATCCGTGGTGAGCAGCGTCTTGACATCGGCCTCGCAGACGGCGAGGGATGCCTCCAGCTCGGTGACGCGCGAGGCGTCGCCGGAGACCGGGGGCGGGGCGGGGACCTTCATCTCGTCGGCCAGGGCGGCGCCCTGGACCGACACCAGAAGCAGCGTGGCGGTCATGATCATGTGCCTCATCGGGCACCTCCCTTGTTGAAGAACGGTTGTTGAGCGCTCCGGAACACCCGGCCTTTCGGTCTCTCCGTCTTTGACGGAAAGAAGCGCTGGAATCACCCGACGGCTTCCGGAAGACAAGGAGGAGGTGTCTCCCGGTCACGCATCGGGTGATTTCAGGGCTTCTCTGGCACGGCGAGGGCATTTCAATGGACCTGGCATTAAAACATATTCGGGAGGTTTTGTCAAGATGGGGGTGGGAGGGCCGCCCGAGCCAGCCGTGCGCTGGCGCCGGGAGAATGGAAGAACCCTCTTAGAACGGACGCTGCGCGCACGGCTGGCCCGGACGACCCTTGTTTTTAAGGGGGATGGGGGGCCGGTCAGGGAAACGAAAACCCCCTCGGCGGAGGGGGGGGTTTCGGGCGTCAGTGGGTGCCGGAGAAGGTGACGCGGTGGCGGTGGCGGCGGGCTTCCCCGACCACCAGGTAGAGCGAGGAGAGGATGACGCCGATGACGGCTCCGAGGAAGGCGTTCAGGGGGATGTTGGGTCGGACCGGGAAGCGCGACTGGAGCGGCGTGTCGACCAGGCGGATCTCGAGGTCGCGGCCGCCGATGAACTGGTTGCCTTCGGTCGTGAGGATGAAGGCGACGGCGCGGGCGATCTCGGACGCCTGTTCCTTGTCCTTATGATAGACGCTGATCTGGAGGAAGCCGGTCTCGTGGGTGACCTGGGTCGAGATCATGCGCGACCACTGCTGGCGTCGGCGCGACTCGACGGGGTCGAAGTAGCTGCGGTCGATGCCGAAGCCGGCGGAGGTGACCTTATCGTAGAAGACGGAGGTGTAGATGACCTGGCTCAAGTTGTCGGCGATGCGCTCGGCCGAACGGATGGCGGTGTACGGGTCGAGGTTCACGCCGGCCTTCTGGATGATGAGAAGCCGCATCGTGGAGGCGTATTCGAGAGGTCGCACGAAACTCAAGGCGGCGGCGGCCACCATGCCCAAGACGGCGGAGACGGCGATCGTCTTCCAGTGCCGTTCGAGCAGTTGCGCGATGTCCAGGGTCATACCTCCTCCATCATACCCTTTCCGTCAATCGAATGTCACCTCGAGGCTCCGCCGCTCCCCCGCGCGCAGGATGTCGAAGCGTGCCTTGGCGCCCGGAGCGTACTCGGCGATGAGCTCGGCCAAGTCGCGCCCGCCGGAGAGCTCGACCTCGTCGACGGCCAGGATGATGTCGCCTTCCAGCAGTCCGGCGCGGGTGGCGGCCGAACCGGCGCGGGTGGCCGGGAGGCCGAGGGTGCGCGAAGCGGTCACGCGGGCGCCCGCAAGGTCGCCGAAGCCCTGTCCGGTCATCACGGTCTCTCCGAGCGGGAGGTAGTGCAGGCCGAGCGCGGCGCGGGCGGGTTCCTGTCCGCGGAAGACGGCGGCCAAGACAGGGCGGATGAGGTGCATGGGGACGAAGGCGTCGCCGCCGGAAGCTCCCGGCGCGACGATGCCGGCCAAGTTGCCGCCGACCGTGAGCACCGCGCTGCCGGCCGAGGCATCGCCCAGCGGACGGTCGAAGCGGAAGGCGCGCGAGAAGCGGTCGGAGTGATGGAGCGCGCCGGAGGGGACCTTGCGCTCGGACGGCGCGGCGCCGGCGTAGGCGGCCTGGACGAAGAGCCCGCCGTCGGAGGCGAAGAGGCGCGTGCCGGGAGGCAGGACATCGGTGTCCTCGAACCCGCTGACATCGAGCGCGGACGCGTCGATCTTCAGGAAGACGATGCCGGTGCGGGCGTCGACCGCCTGCGCTTCGGGTTCGATCAGGCGGCCGCCGACGGCGAGCATGACGGGAGACGCGAGGACGGACTGGTGCGTGGCGAGCCAGCCGTCGGAGGTGAGGACGGCGGCGTAGCCGACGATCTCCGAAACGGAGCGCGCGCGGTCGGCGACATCGCTACCTGCGGCGCGGCGCGCGTAGAGCGGGACATTGACGCGATCGAGCCGTTCGGCGATCTCGGTTTCCGGGAGCGGCTGGGTGACCGAGACGCTCGGCCGCCCGATCTGGATCGGCGCGGGTTCGCGGAACGATTCGGCGGCGAGATACGACTCGGCGGTGAGCGCTCCGGCGACGCCGGCGGCGAGGCCGAGGACGACGGGCACCAGCGTCATGCGGACGAGGTCGGAATAGGAGGGGCGCTTGGAGGAGAACATAGCATCAGACCCAGCGGGCGGTGACGAGAATGAGGGCGAGGAGTCCCCCGCCGTAGAGCGCGTACTTGCGGACGAGCTTCGCGGGAATGGCGTCGGTGGCGCCGATCGGAAGCAGGTTGGCGGCGAGGTAGTAGACGATGCCGACGAGCGCGCCTCCGACGAACATCGAGGTCGGGAGCGCGAGCGCCACCAGGTAGGTCTGCAGGACGATGGCCGTCATCAGGGCCACGCGCGCGCCGGGCCGGACGCACCGTTCGGTGCAGGCCAGGAAGAGGTGCCAGCTCCAGAGCAGGGCGGCGGCGGCGACGGGCGGGACCGTCCACCAGGGCTGGATCGGCAGGAAGACGGCGACGCCGAGCCCGACCGAAGCCACCAGGAAGAGCGAGCCGATGTTGACCATGCGCGCGAATTCCGAGATGGAGAGCCGTTCGACGGCGCCCCCGCCGGCCTCCTCGCGCCGCACATGTTCGAGGAAGAGGTACAGGATGACGGCGAAGAAGGCGATGAACCCGCGGCGCGGCGCGACCAGGTCCAGGAACAGCAGCGACATCACGGTCGAGATGGCGATCATGGCGACGGCCGGGACGGCCACGGCGGAGAGCCGGCCGCGCAGCTTGCCTTTCGAGAGCGCGGCGAAAGCCAGCAGGATCCAGACCATCGTCGCCAGGCTCCAGAGGAAGAACTCGGAGCTGCGGCGGAGCGAGAGCTCGCTGAACGCCGCGAACCCGATCGCGCCCGCGAACGGCAGGAGGACGGGAAGGTGGCGGCGCATATCAGCGGTGGGTCTTCAGGAAACGGAAGCCGTCGGAGACGACGATGCCGATCATCATCGCCACCGGGATGGCGAGGAGCGCGCCGACGAGGCCGGCGACCTTCACGCCGATCAGCATCGCGAAGATGCTGACGATGGGGTGGAGCCCCGTGACCTTCTCCATCACCTTCGGCACGAGCACATGGTTCTCGACCTGCTGGATGACCGCGTACATGACGGCCACGAGCAGGCCCAGGAGCGGCGACTGGGTGAGGGCGATCAGGATGGCCGGGACGGCGGAGAGGACGGGGCCGATGTACGGGAGCGCCTCCGCGATGCCGGCGGCGAGCGCGAGCACGAGGGCGTACTTCACGCCGAGGATCTTGAGGGTGATGTAGACCGCGAGGCCGACGATGACCGAAAGGATGAGCTGGCCGCGGACCCAGCCGCCGATGCTCTTCTCGATGCGCTGGAAGAGGTCGACGAGGTACGGCTGATAGGCTTCCGGCGCGACGGCGCGGAAGAGGCGCTTCAAGGCGTCCTCCGAGACGACGAGGTAGAAGGCGACGACGAGCACGATGATGAGCGAGGCGACGCTCATCACGAGGCCGCGGATGGTGGCGACGATGCCGCCGGCGGCGACATTGAGGCCGCCCGCCATGGCGGAGAGCGCCTCGCTCAAGCTGTCGCCCAGGCCCTGCGCCGCGATGAACTCGCGGAGCGGTCCGAGCGTGGCCAGGAAGCTCGCCCAGATGGCGTCGGCGTTGACGAGGAGGTCGCGCGTCTCGACGACGACGGCCGGCACGAGCAGCATCACGACGGCGGCGATGAGCGCGAGGATGAGCAGGTAGAGCAGGAGCACCGCGGTGGCGCGGCTCCAGCCCCGGGCCTGGAACCACCCCGCGAGCGGGTTGATGATGGAGGCGAGCACCAGCGACATGAAGAAGAGCGCGATGATGTCGCGGATCATGTAGAGGAAGAAGCCGGAGAGCAGGAAGATCGCGACCTTCACGATGGAGAGGGTCGAGATGGTGATGAGCTGCGGCTGGCGGTCGGAGCCGATTTCGGGCATACTTCACGGGAAATATAGCATGAACGACGCCCTCGCCACAAACGACCGCGCCCGCTACGACTACGAGATCCTCGACCGGACGGAGGCCGGCTTGGTGCTCTTCGGCCACGAGACGAAATCCGCCAAGACGGGGCACCTGAAGCTCAAAGGGGCGCATGTGGCCTTCACGCGCGGGGAGGCCTTCCTGGTAGGCGCCCACATCGCCCGGTATCCGAAGGCCGGCCCGCTCCCCGACTACGACCCGGATCGCACCCGGAAACTGCTCCTGCACAAGCGCGAACTCGCGAAACTGCGCGGCAAGCGCGAGGAGGAAGGATTGACAATCGTCCCTTTGCGTGCTTATATGAAGGCCGGACGCATCAAGGTCGAGATCGCCGTCGCGCGCGGCAAGAAACAGTTCGAGAAGCGCGAATCGATCAAGAAACGCGACCTCGACCGCCAGGTGCGCAGCGCCCTCAAGATGCGGCGCTAGGTCATCACCGCCGCCGCTCTCCCCCGCTCCGCGGGTCGAGGGCGGCGACGGGGATGAATAGATTCGATGGAGTTCGTTCCCGATACGCGCAGGTCGACGGAGCCTCACCGTCGTGAATCAAGAGGCAAACGACTACGTGCCAACGTTTTCGCAAAAGCCAAGGCCGCGTTCGCTCGCGCGTTCGCGCCGTCCTTCGCTCCGGTCCTCGCCTAAGCGCGACTGACCCATCGCCCCGCGACGCCTTCTAGCGGGATCCCGGTGTCATAAGAAGGCCCGCCGCATGCACTTCCTCGATGCATGCGACCCGGTTGGATCGAGGCACGGACGCATGTATCTCGCCTCCTCCACAGCATGCGCTCCGCCCAAGCCTTCGGGCGCGGGAAACGCGAGGCGGCTACGCCTGTAGTGCGGCTCGGTTCACTTCCTCCAGACGCGGGTGCGAATCCCGCCATCTCCACCAAAAAGAGCCCTCGTTGATAACGAGGGCTCTTCGTTATTACGACATGCTATTCGTTGAGTCAGTCCCATTTCTATTGAACGAATATGATGTCGTCTCGCGCAGTGGGCGGGAGATGGCGGGAATCCCGCGGGTCCTTTCCCGCGCATCTGACCTTATTTGGCAATCTGGTTGACGGCGGGTTGACGCGGATTTACGCGCCAGTTGCTACCCATACCCTCTCTTTGCTACTATCCAGTCGCTAGGTCGACGCCCAAGACCTGAATCAAAAAGGGCATCT
>DYFX01000031.1:12870-13687 GCA_020724945.1 Candidatus Paceibacter sp. | reverse complement strand
CAGCGGCGTCGATGGCGCCGGCCGCGCCCTGAAACGTCTCCTTCTGCCTGGAGACCACCCACCGCGGCAAGACGCCTGCGGCCGCCGCCTTCAGCGCCTTCTTGCCTGGCGGGCTCTCGGCCTTGCTCGCGGTGATCGCGCGCTCCACGACGCGTCGGTCGAGGAACGGCAGGCGGCACTCCACCCCGTGCGCCATGAACGCCATGTTGCACCGCTGGTGGTTCCCTCGCGCCATCTTCTCGAGCTGCTCCTCTTTGATCCGTCGCCATCCCGCGTCGGACGCCTTGGCCCCTTTGATGCACATGCCACCGTACCCGCCGAACAGCTCGTCCGCCCCCTCTCCGGATAGGCAGACCTTGAAGCCGTCCGCCGCGATCCGCGCGGCCAGCGGGAGGCACAGCGCCGCGATCTCCATCTGAGCCTTCATCGGCGACTCGATCGCGCGGACCGCCGCGGAGAGGCGGTCCGCCGTCAGCGCCGGAACAGCCACCTCGCGTAGCTCCACGCCGAGCTCGGCGCATAGGCGCCTCGCGGCCGCGAGGTCCGGGGAGGCCGCGTCGAGGACCGCGGTGTACGCGACCACGTCCTCGCGGACCTCGCGTGCGAGGCGGAGGATGAGGGAGGAGTCAAGGCCACCGGAGATCAGGCAGCACAGGGGAACGTCGGAGACCAGCCGACGCCGGACCGCGGCGCGGAGGAGGTCGATCAGCGCGACGCGCCGGACCTCCTCCGGCTCCACCTCCGGCAGCCGGTAGTACGGCCGCAGCGCGTGAGATCCGACACTGACCAGCAGGACGTTCCCAGCCGGGAGCGGCTC
>DYFX01000031.1:0-12860 GCA_020724945.1 Candidatus Paceibacter sp. | reverse complement strand
GGAGGTGAGAGGGGAGGGCCTTTCGCTCGGAGGACCAGAACCACGTGGACCCCGTCCTGACGATGAACAGCGGCACCTTACCGTACCGATCGCGCGCGAGGAGGAGGGAGCCGTCCGGCGCGTACCACGCCAGCGCCAGCATCCCGTCGAGCTTCTCGAGCGCCGCCTCCCCCCACCGGAGGAGCGCCGCGGCGACCACCTCCGTGTCTCCGCTCGTCCGCAAGCCCTCGTCAGCGCCGAGGGCAGCGCGGAGGTCCTCCTCGTTCCACAGCTCCCCGTTGTACGTGAGAGCGCCGCTCAGGCCGCGCCTCGCGTACACCATCGGCTGCGCGCTTGCGCTCGACGTGTCGCGGACGGCGAGACGCCGGTGTCCGAGGACGGCAGCGGGGAGGGCGGAGGAGCCATGGAGGGGGAGGAGGCCCTCCCCATCCGGACCGCGATGGGCGAGCGCGCGCGTCGCCTGCGCGACCACGTTGACCTCGTCTCGCGTCAGGCCTCGCTCCGCGTTGTACGCGCCCGCGATCCCGCACATCAGGTCCTCCACGGAACGCGCGCGTCGACCTCCTGCTTGAGCGCCGCGAACGCCTCCGGCGTCACCTGCTGCGCGGAGTCCGACAGCGCGAGGTCGGGGTCCGGGTGGACCTCCACCATCACGGCGTCGGCCCCGGTGGCGTACGCGGCCGCCGCGAGCGGAACGAGGAGGTCACGCCGGCCCGCCGGGTGACTGACGTCTACCACGATCGGGAGCCGCGTCATCACGCGCGCGACGGCGACCGCGGACAGGTCCAGCGTGTACCGGGTGGACGGCTCGAACGTGCGGATGCCGCGCTCGCAGAGGAGGATGTGCTCGCACCCCGCGTTCGCGATGTACTCGGCCGCCGAGATCCACTCAGCGATCGTGGTACCGGGACCGCGCTTGAGCATCACGGAGCGGCCGCGTGCGGCCGCGGCGATGGCGACGGCGCGGAGGAGGTCGTACGACTGGCAGTTGCGAGCTCCGATCTGGATCACGTCCACCGAGTCCGCCACCTCGTCGACGACGCTCTCACCGGTGGCCTCGGAGACGCTCCACATGCCGCGCGTCCGGGCGGCACGGGACAGCTCAAGGAGCGCAGCCAGACCACGGCCCTGGAAGTCGTACGGAGACGTCCTCGGTTTGAATGCGCCGCCGCGGAGGTGGTTGACTCCGAGAGCTGCCAGCGAGCCGGCGACGGCGTCGACCTGAGCCACCGATTCGACGGAGCACGGACCAGCGATCCATGCCCTCGGCAGTCCCTCTCCGATACCCACCGCCGCGACCGCTCGACCGCCGCTCCGCGACACCAGCATCTCCCGCATCCCCGAGCCGTCGACAGCGTCCAGGCATGCGTCGATCACCGCCCGCGTGACCGCGCGCGCGGCGCGACCGGACAGAGGCGACGGCGCACACTCCTCCGCAGCGCGGAGCAGGTCCTCCTCGCGTGCGGCGTCCCTCCTCGGGAGGTTCTGCCCCGTCTTGACCGCGGCCACCGTCTGCACCAGCCGCGCCCTCGAGGCCACCGCCTCGAGAACACGCCATGTGACCGTCTCGATCTCGCGTCTCAGCATCTCCAGGCTCATCGCGTCCTCCTCACCACTCGTAGCCGCAGCGAGGGCACGAGTGCTCGAGCTTGCTCCGGACCGACTCCTCGCTGACGCTGGGGAACGCGTCCGGCGCGCCAGGGTCCCTCGGCGCCGGCTCAGCAGGCAGCGGCGCCGGAGCGCCGGAGGACGGCGAGCCGGACGCGCCGGCCGGCCAGCTTCCGCCCGGCAGCGGCGCCCCGGTGTCGAGCGGCGCCGGAGCCGCTCCCGCGCCCTCCGGGCCGTGTGCCGATGGGGACGGAGCCGCTGGGGTCTCCGCTGCCCGCAGGACGGCCTCCGTGGCCCTCTCGGCCGTCTCGGTCGCGGACCGGATGAGGCCGTTGACCTCGTCCGCGCTGAACCCGATCGTCGAGGGGTCGAAGCCCTCCTCCGCGGAGAACTCCCGCAGGAGCTTGGTCAGTCCGTCGCGGTCCCACCACGCGTGCTCCGGGGCCCTGTTGTCCGCCACCGCGAACTTCCGGCCGTCGGTAGCCGATCCGTACCACTTGACCACAGCGATGTGGGTCCACCCGAGCTGCTCCACCGCGACGGACAGCGTACCGTTCCCGGCGAGGACCTCCCCGGTCCCGGCTACCACCACGATCGGTTTCTGCTGCCCGAATTCCTCGAGCGACGCCTTGATCGCGTCGAGGTTCCGCGCGCCGTGGCGCCGCGCGTTGTCGGGGTCCTGGGTGAGGCCGCTCACCTCGACGAGCAGCGGCTCGAGGTCCTTCGAGCCGGCCCACTTCCTGGCATCCCTCTTCCTCGTCATCGACGTCTCCTGGTTGCGGCGGCCGCGTTGGCTCGTGGTGCCGCTTCGTCCTGTGGGTTCGGGGTTCTCCCGCTGCGGCCGATCCTACCCCTGCTTCGCGGTCTGGCGCAACTCCATGGCCTCCTCGGCCAGAAACGCCGTCATGAACAGGTCGTCCGTCATCCTCAGTTGGATCTTCGCCATCGTGACACAAAGCGGGTCTATGTCCTGACCGTACACCTTCAAACGCTGGAGCGCCTTGCGTCCGTACCGGGCCGCCACCGAGGAGCGGACGGCCAGCAGCATCGACCCGCTTCCCACGCACGGGTCGCAGACGGTCACCGCCGGTCCCACCTGGAGCCTGTCCGCGTCGAGGTCCGCGGTCTGAATCTCCGCCATCGCGAGGCAGACGTTCCACGGCGTGAAGTACTGCCCGAGGCCGGCCTTCGAGCGCGCGGACCTCATCTCCATGTAGACGCTGCCGAGGACGTCCTCGAACCGCTCCGCGCGGCAGAAGTGGATCAGCAGCTCGCCGAAGGCTCTGCTGACGTCCTCGAGGAACGCGCACGGGAGGCCGCGGACGGCCTCCATGTACCGCTCCTCACCTCCGTCGGTCTGGTGGTCGAGGTACGCCCACAGGACGTCGAGCGCGCGCCGGAGGACGTCGTGACCCACCGTCGTCCAGTGCGCGTCGATCAGCCTGAACACGCGCCGCGCACCTTGACCACCACGCCACCGCCCGACGGCGCGCTGACCGCCTTCGCCTTCGCCTTCGCCTTCCCCCGTCCCTTCCGCTCTACCACCGCTCACCTCCTCGTCGCCAGGGAGAACCCGGCCATGTGCGTGATCACTCGCTCCGCGTACGCCACTCCGTCTGGCGACACGCTCGTTCCGTCGTTGTAGTGCGCCACCCACGGGTGGTCAGACCCGTGCTCCGCGCACCGCCTCTGTCCTCCGTCGCCCGGTCTGTACCGCGCGGCGACGCGCGCCAGAACGCGGACGCCGCGCCGCGCGCCGGCGATGCCAAGGAGACCCCTCTCCGACTGGAGGCCGAGCCAGTCTCCCCACACCCCGTAGACGACCTGCATCGGTCCGCACGCGCCCTTGCTGTTGCAGCCGGTAGACTCCTCGCACCTCGACTCCGCCTGACAGACGGCGAGCGCGAGGGCCGGGGATACGCCCGCCATCCGCGCCTCGTCCTGCACCGCGACCCCGAGCCGCGTCGCCGCGGTGGCCGCGTAGTACTCGGGAGCGCAGACCGGCGTCTCCGTCCCACACCGCGTTGCCCTGTCCGCTTTCGCGGCCGCGAGCGCAGCGCCGGCCGCGCACACGGTCAGCACCGCCGCCATCCACCACCTGTCTGCCGCCGATGTGTTCACGAACCCTCCTGTTGACTCATACCACCGTCAGTGAGTACCATCCGATCGTCCTCCTCGAGGTCGCCGGTCTCGTCCCCGGCGGCCTTTGTCGACGACCTAGGTCGGCCGGCCCCGTACCTCGTCCTTCCGGGGCCGGCCGACCGCCTTCCTCAGTGGGCTTGAGCCCTCTCCTCCAGCGAGACTCCCGAGACGGCAGACAGCTTCACGGCCGCCCTCCCGGTTAGCGCCATGCTCCGGACGCGCTCCACGACGGTCGGGTTGACCCACCCAATGACGACGGCGTCGACCTCCTCCGCACCGTCGAGCAGGTCCAGCAGTTGGCCGACGGGAAAACGCGTGACGGTGTACCCGCGGAGGCGCTCCGCCACCCAGCTCCGCCGCGCGTCCTCCTCGCTGTCCCACACGGGGACCGACGGCAGCTCGACCACCGGAGCCTGAACCACGGGGAGACCGCCTCCGTCCCTCACGATCGCGAACACGACGTCCTCGACGTCGGTCAGGCTCACGCCTCTGTACACGTACGAAACCACCATCACCGCCTCCTCTCCGTGCAGACGCTGAGCGCCGAGTCGTAAGCGTCCGAGAGCGAGACCCTCTGCTCATCGGAGAGCCCAGACCACAGGCGGTGGAGCTCGACCATGTCACCCTCCTCCGCCGCGTTCCTCAGCTCCTCGGGGAGCGCCTCGAGCCGCTCCCGATCGTCCTTTGTCCGGTCCACCGTCGTCCTCCTGCCGTCAGCCCGAGGCGAAGCGGCGGAGCGGCGACCACCCGGCCGCCGCCTCCTACGCTCCTGCCTTGGCGACGAACGGAACAGTACGACACGGCCGGAGCGGCGTCAATAAAAACGATAACGAAAAGCGAGAAGCGCCTCGGGACCGAGGCGCATGACGTAACCGGATGGGGGGACGGGGGGGCGGGAGGGAGGGGTCAGGCTGCGGCGACGTCTTCGGGGTCCGGCTCGGCCGCCGCGGCGACGCTCCTCCCGGTCGCGGTCAGGCGCGCCTGCCACCCGTTCGGGCCCCGGCGGAACTCGAGCTCGCCGGCCGCCGCGAGTATGCGGATGGTGGTGATGCTGACGCTGTTGTCGACGTCGACCCACTCCCCGCCATGGTGCCGCAGCAGCTCCGCTCGGAGCGCCTTTTGCGCGTTCGTGACCTTTCTCATCTCGCCCTCACGGTGGCGCGTACGTTCTCCGGAGGTCCTTGAGCCACCTGGCCTGCCGGATCGTCACGAATCTACTCTCAGATGCGGTCATCCGCCGCTCGAGACCGACGAGCGCGCGGAGGTCCTGCAGGGCCTCCTCGCGTCCGACCGCCTCCTCGACGACGGCGTCCTCGGGATTGAACCTGAGCGCCACAACGTCCTCCTTGGACCGCGCGCTCCGCATCTCCCTCTGGAGAGGGTAAGCAGGATCGCGGTCCGTGTCAATTGCTCCGTTTACGCGAGACGGCGCGCGGCCGCGTACGCCCTGACGCGCTCGAGGAACGACTCCGCCGGTTGGTCCGCGCGGTCGCGGAGCCAGATCCGGAGGAGGGCCTCGATCACCACGGTCGGGTCGAGGTTGTGCGCGGAGGCGAACGCGGCCGCGCCGCGCTGGTGAAACTCCCTGTGGTGGGTGGAGCACAGCGGCACCACCGAGTAGTCGCTCGCCTTCGTGCCCACCCCGCGAGGCGACAAGCCTGGTACGCTCCAGTGGTGCGGGTCGACCCGGTCCGCCTTCGGTCCGCACACGGCGCAGTACCGCGTTGACGCCACCCACCGCAGGTAGGCCTGGCTCCTCTCGGGGGCCTCGTTCACGGGAGCGGCCCCGTCTGCACCGCGCCGGACGGGGCGGTCGTCTGGAGCGCTGCGGCCGCCGCCTTGGCGGCCGCGTCCTCGGCGTCGAGCTTGTCGAGGACCTCCTGCGGGATGCCCGAGAGCAGGTCCGCCGCGATGAGCTCGAGCGCCGTCCCGTGGTAGCTCCGCCCGTCGAGACCGCGCAGCTCCTTGATCGCGCGCATCGCCTTGTGCACCACCACGCGCTGCTGGTCGGTGACCCGGAACCGCAGGAACCTCCACCGAGTCGCCCCGCGCTTCGCCATCGCCGGAGACGGCGTCCCCTGCGACGGCTCCACCGCCTTGGAGACGGCCGCCGAGACCTCCGCGTCTGTCAGGTCCACCTCCACCGTGGCGACCGCTCCGTCCGCGATCTTGACCGACGCGCCGCACCCGCGGCACCCGGCGAGAACGGACCGCCTCCGGTCCTTCACCTCGAACTCGAGACCCTGGCCGCACGTCGTGCAGGCGAGAACAGTCAGCTTCCTTCTCACGTCGTCCTCCTACGGTGCCGCGGCCGCGCTCGCGGCGGCCGCGTGGTTCAGGAGGCTGTACCTGAGCGTCGCTCGGTCGAAGTACAGCACCTCGTTGCCCTCCTCCCCCTCCTCGTGCCTGACCTTCAGTGTCGTGATCACGGCTCGGTTGTCGGCCGCGGACCGGTCCGCGTCCCTGTGCCGGTGGACGCGGACCACGATGTACGCGAGCTGCTTGATCGCGCTCGACCCGTACAGGTCGTCCAGGTCCGGAGGCCGCGGCCTGCCGGTCCTCATGTCGATGGTGGTCTTCCTCGGGTGGCTCACGAGGACGACGCAGATATCGAGCTGGATCGCCATCTCCACGAGGTCCATGACGGCGCGGTCCTGCTCCTCGCGGTCGTCGCGCGACTTCTCGAGGACGAAGTCCAGGTGGTCTACCGCCACGACGCGCACGCCGTGCCTCCGCACCGCGTACTCCACTGACGCTCGGAGGTCCGCCCTGGGGATCTTCCCGCGCGTCTTGCAGACGTACAGGCCGAGCGACTTGACCGCGTTGACGGTCGACTGGAAGGTGGCATCCGTCATCTTCCGGACGGGCTCTCCACCCTCCTGCGTCATCACCTTGGCCGCGATCGCCTCCGGGGCCATCTCCGGGGACACCACCATGCAGGGAACGCGCTTGCTGACGCCGCGCATCATGTCCACCACCCAGGTCGTCTTGCCCGACCCCGTGTCGCCCGTGACGACGACCACCTCCGGGGAGCGGAGACCGCCTCCGAGCAAGCGGTTGATGTTCGACCACGGGGTCGGGGTCCCGGACGCGGTGGCGGTCCCGAGCGCGCGGACCTTGTCCGCGAAGCTGGCGACGTGCGCGACGTCCCCGACGCACGGGACCGCCGCGTTGACCGCCGCGTGAACCGCGGCGACGGGGACGCCGTCCTCGAGGCATTTGGCCGCGTCCTTGCGCGGCAGCTTCTCGACGATCAGGCAGCGGTACTTCCCGAGCTGCTCCGCCGCTTTCCCCGCGCCGGACCTCCCCGCGTCGTCGTCGTCGTACACCAGGACGATCTCGTCGAACGGGGCCAGCGCCTCGCGTATCCCCTCCGGCATCGCGCCCGCGCCCGCCGTTATGGCCACCGCCGGCGAGAACCCGTATTGACTGAGCGCGATCGCGTCGAGCTCCGCCTCGGTCACGTACGCTCGGCGCCACTCGCCCGCCGCGACGTCTCCGCCGAACAGGCCGGTCTCTCCGCCGGCCTCCCTCTCGAACCTCTTGACCTCCGTTGACGCGCTGCGCCGCTTGATCATCAGCACGCTTCCGTCCGCGTCCCTCACCGGAAGGACCACCCACCACATGCCGTCCCTGTGCTCGGCGCCCACCCCGTACGAGCGAAGCGCGTCGTCCCCGAACCCCCTGCCGCGCAGGTAGGCGAGGACCGTCTCCCCCTCCGGGGCCCACAGCCGCTCTGCGGCCGCGTCTGCCGCCCTCCGCCACGCAGCGGACCGCGGGCCGGCCTTCCCGGGCCGCGCAGCCGAGGAGGCCCTCGCGGACGCCACGACCGCCCCGGCCACCGCCGCCGCCGCCGCCTCCGTCGTCGGCGCCGCGCCGCCGGCCGCCGGCCGCGTACCAGCCTTGAGCGCGCGCTCGAGCATGCGCATCCGCGCCGCCTCCTCGGGGTCCGGCGCGGCCCTCCCGATCGGTGGGTCGCCGAGGAGCTGCCGCAGCCGGATCAGGTTCCCGCTCTCCTGGCAGCAGTAGGTGTTCCACTGGCTCGTGTCCACGTTGACGTAGAACGGCCGGCGCACGCTGCCGTCCGACTTGTTTCCGTACCTCTCCCCGCACAGCGGGCAGTCTAGGACAAGCTCTTTGCCGCCCTTCTCCCGCCTCCGTACTGACCACCCCTTTCCCTCGATGTACCGGAGCAGGACCTCCGGGTCGTCCTTCCTCACGTCCTCACCTCCCGCGCCCCTCGGCGCGCCTCCTCGACTCCTCCTCCGCCCTGGCGATCAGCGGGTCGGAGGCGGCCACCCGCGCGCCACCCGCGCCGCTTGGTAGCCCGTGCTTGTTGGCCCGCTCGATCCCTGCTTCCACGCGGCTGTCCGTCCTGAGCAGGACCGACAGCTCGTGCCGCTCGATCGACTCCCTCCGCCAAGGGTCCGCCGCGTACCCGAGGACGGCGCGGCACAGCTCGTCCGCCGACCATTTCCGCAAGCGCGCCTTGATCTTCGTCCGCCTGTCCGCCGTCAGGCTCATCCTCGGGTGGTCGAAGGCCTCCACCCAGCACGCGAACACCTTTTCCTCCGGCCCCGTGCGGCTCGTCCCCGCATCGAGGCCTAGCAGGCCCGGCTCCGCGCCACCGCCGAGGCCCGGCGAGGACCGTGGGGGTGGGGACGCGTCGCGCGTCTCTTTCTCCTCTCCTTTCCTCTCCTTTCCTTTGGGGGGATCAAAGTCCGGACTATATCCGGATTTGGTCCGCAGCAACTCTCCGCGGCGCGTCCCCGCCGCGTTCTCGGAGCGCGCCCCCGCTCCGCCGTCCCCGTCTCCGTCGTCCTCGTGGTCATAGCGGCGCGCCTCCGCCGCCTTGCCGGAGCGCGTCCCCGCTCCGCCCGAGTCCTCTGGCGGTAGGGCCGGTGTGCCACCGACCGCGTCCTCCGGCCCCGTGCGGCTCGTCCCCGCATCGAGGCCTAGCAGGCCCGGCTCCGCGCCACCGCCGAGGCCCGGCGAGGACCGTGGGGGTGGGGACGCGTCGCGCGTCTCTTTCTCCTCTCCTTTCCTCTCCTTTCCTTTGGGGGGATCAAAGTCCGGACTATATCCGGATTTGGTCCGCAGCAACTCTCCGCGGCGCGTCCCCGCCGCGTTCTCGGAGCGCGCCCCCGCTCCGCCGTCCCCGTCTCCGTCGTCCTCGTGGTCATAGCGGCGCGCCTCCGCCGCCTTGCCGGAGCGCGTCCCCGCTCCGCCCGAGTCCTCTGGCGGTAGGGCCGGTGTGCCACCGACCGCGTCCTCCGGGCCTGGGAACTGCGGCTCGCCGCGCACCCGAACGTACCCGGGTTCACACATATCATCGTGGTCCGTGAACTGCATGAACTGGTGGCCGTCCACCACGTACAGGTCGATCCACCCGTGATCCACGTTCTCCTCGAGGGCCTCCTGTATCCTGGCCTCGTCGAGGTCTCGAAACGCCATGCCCTGGAGCAACCAGGGGTCCGCCATGTACCTCCCGTGAGAGTCCGTCACGCTCCTCAGCGTCAGGTGTACCAGCTTCGCAGCGACGCTCATCTTAGCGAACCGTGGTTGCTGCGGAAGGCCCTCTGGAATAGGCCTCCACTTCCTCCTCCTCGCCATCCCGTCCTCCGGTCCTCTCGTCCGTCGTGGCGCCCACAGAGGCTGCGCACCACCGGCGCGCGGAGCCCGTGCCGCCTCGCTGGAGCGAGCCGGTGGGTCCGCGCGCCTCCGCGCGCTCAGAACGGGATGTCGTCGTCGTCGAAGCCGCCCGAGGCGCCGGTCGCTCCTCCGCCGGAGCCGCCCGAGAGGCGGGGGTTGATCGCGTCCGTCTCCCCGGTCTCGATGGCGAGGCGCTCCTCCTCGGTCAGCGGCAGGAACGACTTGACCTCGTTGCGCTTCCGCTCGTTGAACTCCGTGATCTGGAGCGAGGCGGCCAGGAACGTCCCGATGAACACGTCGGCGAGCTCCTCCTGGTCGGTCAGGTCGTTGAACTCGTGCGTCACGCCGGCAGCCTTGCAGAGCTGCGACCACTTCCAGAACGTCTCGGCGTTCAGCATGAGCATGAAGAACACACCACCCTTCGAGCCGTTGACCACCGAGGCCCGGAAGTTGGCGTAGAGGTCACCCTTCTTCGAGGTCTTCACCTCGACGTCCTGGATCTCCAGAACCACCCGACCGGCGGGGTAGACGTCCTGGTCGTGCCTCTCGTTCGGATCGAACCGCATAGCGTCCTCCTGCGGGGCGCCGCTGCGCCCTCGCGTGCTTGGGAGGCCTCGGCGCGTCGCCACCTGACCGTCAGGCAGGCGAGCGCCGGGCGCTCATCGTCCTCTCACTTCCGGCGGACCTGCCGCGACGGCGTCCGCTTCTTCGCGTCCTCCTTGCCCTCCGCGGCCTCCGCCGGGCCGGGCCTGCCGTCTCCTCCTCCCTTCGCGTCCCGCGGCGCGGAGGGGGCCTCCTCGGACGCGGGAGCGGCTGCCGAGGTCGGCGCCTCCGCCGCGTCCGCGGACGGCTCCGCGGCGGCCGCGGCGTCCGCCTCCGGACGCACCACGACCGACGGCTCGAGCGCGAGCTTGACCGCGAGGTTCAGGTTCGTCGGGGTGGTGTTCGGCAGCGCGCCGGCCGGCTTCACGAGGAACCGCTCGCCGCTCCCGAGCCACAGAATGTCGCGCCGGATCGTCCCATCCTCTCCGGGGCGGACGAACGCGTATCCCGCCGCGTGAACCATCGCCATCAGCCGCTTGTCCGACTGCTTCCCGACCAGGTTGGGCCGGATCAGCGTCCGCGTCCGGTTCTCCGAGACCTCCTCCTCGATCTCCTTCGCGGTGCAGACGAACACCACCGTCTGCGGCAGGTCGCGGAACCGACGGAGCATCGTGAAGGTCTGGTCCACGATGAGGCCCCACTCCTGCACGGACGGGGAGTCGTGGCCCGACTCCTTGAGGACCTTGACCTTCAGCATCTCCTGGAGGTCTCCGACCGAGTCGAGGACGACGAAATCGAACTCGCCCAGGTTGGCGCGGATGTACTTGTACGCCTCGAACAGCTGATCCCAGTGGGTCGGGATCATGACCCGAGCGTTCGGGTTGGCCTGCGCCACCGTTCGGCGGTGGTGGCCCTCGCTGAGGATGTACGCGACGCGCGCCCCGCTCAGCGGGTCGTTCGGGTCGTACCCGACCTGTGACGACGCGGTGGTCTTGCCGGCCCCGCTCAGGCCGTACAGGAGCAGGTTGACCTTGCGGTCGTCCTTGTAGTCTGCCGCCTTCTCGAACATGCCTTTCGTCCTCCTTCCACCGGTGTTGTCTACCGCGCGCCGGCCGGTGGGCCCGGCGCGCTCTCGGCGCGTCCTGAGCGCGTTCTCAGTCCGCGAAGGGGTCTCGGGTCGCGGCCGCCTCCTCGAGGTCGTCGTCGCGCAGCTCGAGCGGCAGGCCGGCGCCCTTCTCCTCGAACAGGCCGGCCAGCATCTCCTCGTTGTCGATCCCGCCGGCGGGGTCGACGCAGACGGGAGCGAACGCGCACGGCCTCCCGATGGAGTAGCACCGCGAGGTGTTCCGGAACCACCGACCGGTGCGGCGGTCGCGCCGGATCGCCGACACGATCGCGTGCGCGTCGGACCTCCACGCGTCGCTGACGTAGGGCTCCACGTAGACCTCGGTCCGGTGGAGGAACCGGTCGCCGCGCGCGGTCAACTTCTCGAGGATCTCCACGTAGTCGGCCGGGTCGGAGCCGGTCCGCTCGATGGCCGCCGCGAACATCTCCGGCAGCGTGTCCACCATCTTCTTGCTGACCTTGCCCTTCTGCGTGACCTCCGGCTCCCGTGGCAGCTTCTTGCGGAGGAAGTTGTACACGAAGCCGGTCCCGTTGGTCTTCTCGAACGGCGAGAGGCCGAACTGCTCCGGGTCCTGCCGCAGCGCGAAGTCGTACCCCCACGCCTGCTGCGCCATGGTGTACCCGCGGTTGACGGACGCCGGGTTGGGGTCGCTCGTGGACTTGTGCTCGATGACGAGGACGACGCCGGAGCGTCGGTCCAGCACCACCAGGTCCGTCCTCCCGACCAGGTCCCAGGACCCCGGCCGGCCCCTCGGGGCGGACGGCGTCGCCGGCTCGCGGAACCGGACGCGGAACGACCCCTCGACGCTGAGGATTTGCCAGCGGCGGAGGTCGTCCGCGTACTTGACGACGTAGCGGTCGATGATCGCACGGGAGCGCGTCGCGGCCTCCTCGACGTCCTCCTCGGTGTACGAGACCTTGTCCGGGTTGGCGCGGACCAGGGCGAGCATCTGGTCGCGCCACCGGTCGACGATGGGGCCGAATTCGAACGCGCCGGTGTAGAAGCTCTCCAGCAGGTCGTGCAGGAGCGTTCCCTCGCGCAGCGGCATCGACGCGAAGCGTGGGCTCAGGCCGCGCTCGTGCGCGTAGTAGAACATCCGCGGACACTCCGCGTACGTCCTCAGGGTGGATAGCGAGTAGGTCTCGCGTCCGGTGTCTTCTGCTGTCACCTCGTCCTCCTTGTGTGCGGACCTCCTACGCGGAGGCCCTCTGCTGGTCCTCCGCGCGGAGCTTCCGCAGCGCCGCCAGGAGGTCCTCCTTGGTCCCCGCGCCCATCAGCAGGAGCGGGTTCAAACGAGGGTGGAGCGCCTTGGCGAGCTGCGCCACCCCGTAGACGGTGATCCCCACGTTTCCGAGCGCCGTAGAGGCCCACTGCTTCTTGATCCCGGCGCGCTCGCAGACCGCGGACAGGCTCTCACCTGCGTCGACGAGCGCGTGCTGGAGGCGCTCGTCGACCGTCCGGAGAATGCGCTGAGCGTCCTCCGTGGCCAGCGCGCGCGTCTTGTCTCCCTGGTCAACCTGGTCCATCTGGTTCTCCTCCCCCCCTGTTGGTTTTACACGACGGCGTCGAACACGAGGTCGAGCGCGCCTGCGTCCTCCGAGAGCGAGCCTCCCCAGAACCGGTCGCAGACCGAGGAGAGGGAGGACGCGCGCGCCGCGTCTGCGTCCACGAGCAGGCCGAGCGACGTGATGCCAAGCTTGGAGCGCCTCTCCACCCACCGTCTGCGCCAGTCCTCCGGAACGCCGCACTCTCCGTCCGTCACGAGGACCACGTCCGCCTTCGCCATCGC
>DYFX01000030.1 GCA_020724945.1 Candidatus Paceibacter sp. | reverse complement strand
TCTCGACGAGGCATCGCGCGCCTCATGGAACTCCAGGAGGTCATCGAACGCGCATAGCGCGGAGCCCGTTACCGGGCTCTTTTTCGTGCCGCGACGCCTTCGCGCTCCCGTACCGGCACCGGCGGCCCTTGCATTTTTCCGCGAATCTTGCTATAGATTCCTCACGGGCAGTCTCATCGTCCGCTGAAGCGGCAGGGACTGCATTTCTGTATCGTAAACGCCGGAACTATGCGCGTCATCTTCAACGGATACGCCGCCGACGGCGTCGGCGGTCCCCAGCGTTACGCCTCCGCCTTCCAGGCCGCCATGCGGGACCGCGGCATCGATGCCATCGGACTCGCCATGAGGAAGCCTTCCGGTTCCGAGTCGGATCCGGTCGAACTCCGCCACCCGCACGGCGTCACCCGCCTCCACTTCCTGGAAATCGCCACGCGCGCCGCGGTCTTCGATCCGGAACCGGGCACCCCCGCAGCCGTCGCCGACGCCGCCGAAGCGGTCGTCGGCCTGCTGGAGCGCGAGAAACCCGACGCGGTCGTGCTGAACGGCTTCTCGCTCACCAACGCCTACCTCGCGCGCGCCGCCGGACTCCTCGGCATCCCCTTCCATGTGAGCCATCACGGCTTCTGGTTCGCCGAGATCCCCGCGACGCTCCCCGAAGCCGCGCAAGCGCGCATGCGGAAGATGGAGGCCGACGCGATCCGCGAGGCGACGGCCAACATCTACCTGAACGACTGGAGCGTCGCCCGCGTCCGCGAGGCGTACCCCGATGCCGCCCGCGAAGACGATATCGTCATCCCTCTTCCCTACAACGAGCTCTTCCGGGAACCGGCCGCGCCGACGCTCCCTCCCGACCCGCGCCCGACGCTCGGCTTCGTCGCGCGTTGGGATCCCATCAAGGATGTCGCGCTCGTGCGCGCCTTCGCGGAATCCGCGTCCGACCTTCGCGTGGTCTCGCCCATCCGCGTCGGCGGTCGGCCGTCGCTCGCGTCCGAAGAGGACGCCTTCCGTCGCGCCGTGTCCGTCGTCGACCCCCTCTCGCAGGCGGAACTCGCCGGCTTCTACCGTTCCTGCGACCTGATGCTCCTGCCGAGCCGCTTCGATGTGAGCCCGACGGTCGTCATGGAAGCCGCCCTGCAGGGACGCGGCACCGTCATCGCGCCGACGACCGGCTGGATCGACGCCTACGAACGCCTCGGGATGGAGGACTGGGTGATGCGGGAACGCACGCCGGAGGGCCTCGCGGCCGCCGTCCGGCGCTGCCTCGGGCGCCCCGTTCACGCGCCTTTCGCCGAAGAGATCAAGGAACGCCACAGCCCCGGGCGCGTCTTCGACGCCTGGGCCTCGCTCATCAGCTCACGCGCATGAAAATCGCACAGCTCTGTTCCGTCGGGCACCGCGTCTCGCACGAGGCTCCGCACGGCATCTACGGATCGGTCGGCAACCTGACGGACGCGCTCGTGGCGCACGGCCACGATGTCACGCTCTACGCCTCCGGAGACGCGCAGACATCCGCGCGCCTCGTCTTCGCGGCGCCCGCGAGCGCCAAGGCCCGCGGCCTCGCCGAGGCCGAAATCATGCGCGAGAACCTGGAGACGGCCTCCTTGTGCTTCCGCGACGCCGCCAAGCACGACATCATCCACTCGCATTTCACGCTGCTCGGCTGCCACTTCGCGCCCGTCGTGAAGACCCCGACCGTCCATTCGATCCACAGCCCCGTCACGCTCGACCTCTGGCCGCATCTCCTGACCTATCGGAAGGAGCGCTTCATCAGCTTCAGCCACGCGCAGAAGAAGCGGATGCCGGAGCTCAACTGGGTCGGCACGGTCTATCACGGCATCGACACCGCCTCCTACGCGTATGCCGCCGAGCCGCAGGAGTATGTCCTCTACCTCGGACGCATCACCGAGGACAAGGGCGTGCACCTCGCCATCGAGGCCGCGAAGGAAGCCGGCGTGCAGCTGCTCATCGCCGGCATGAGCTATTCCTCGGAAGGCTACTGGACGCAGAAGATCGAACCGCATGTCGACGGAAGCCGCGTCCGCTTCCTCGGACCCGCCGACATGGCGCGCAAGATCGAGCTCCTGCGCGGCGCCAAGGCCCTGCTCTTCCCCACGCTCTACGACGAGGTCTTCGGCCTGGTGATGATCGAGGCGATGGCCTGCGGCACGCCGGTCATCGGCTTCGACAACGGCGCCGTGCCGGAAATCATCGAGGACGGGCTGACGGGCTTCGTGGTCCGCACGCCGAAACAGATGGCTTCCGCCATCAAGAAGGTCCACACGCTCTCCCGCGCCGCCTGCCGCGAGCGCGTCGAGAAGCTCTTCAGCATCGAGAAGATGGTGCGCGGCTACGAGCGGGTCTACGAGCGGGTCGTCGCGGCTTCCGCGAGACGCAAATGAGGACGGGGGCCGTTTCGGCCCTCGTTTCGCGTTTTAAGGCCGATTCTTGACAGGGAGGGCCTGCCGTGGTACGCTTTGACCTTAATCAGCCGCCCTGGGCCAACCCCGGGCAGGACTCGATTCTCTGCTGCGGACGCCGTCGTCGTGAGCATGGGGCCATCGGGTCACTGATCACCACGATTCTTTTTTTATGTCCGAACCGCAGAAGTCCGGCGACGCCCAGTCCTTCCATGGACTCGGCATCGCGCCTAAATTGCTGGAGATCCTCGCGCGCCACAAGTTCACGACGCCGACGCCCATCCAGCACCAGTCCATCCCCGTCTCCATCGAGGGAAAGGACATGATCGGCGTCGCCCAGACGGGTACCGGCAAGACGCTGGCCTTCGGCGTGCCGATGCTCCAGCGCCTGGCCATCCATAAGGGCCGCGGCCTCATCCTCCTGCCGACCCGCGAGCTCGCGCTCCAGGTCGAGGAGACCCTCGTCAAGATCGGCCGGGACATGGGCATCCGCACCGCCATCCTGATCGGCGGCGCTTCCATGCGCCCGCAGATCGAGTCGCTCCGCAAGAACCCGCATGTCATCGTGGCGACTCCGGGCCGCCTCATCGACCACCTCGAACGCAAGACGGCGGACCTTTCCGATGTCCGCATCCTCGTCCTCGACGAGGCCGACCGCATGCTCGACATGGGCTTCCTCCCGCAGATCAACCGCATCCTCCGCACCGTGCCGAAGGATCGCCAGACGATGCTCTTCTCGGCCACCATGCCGGAGGCCATCGTCGGCATCGCCGCCCAGCACATGAAGATGCCGGTGCGCGTCGAGATCGCCAAGGCCGGCACCGCCGCCTCGACCGTCACGCAGGAACTCTTCGTCGTCCGCAAGGACCAGAAGCTCCGCCTGCTCGACAAGCTGCTCGAGGTCAACAAGGGCTCCGTCCTGGTCTTCAGCCGCACCAAGTTCGGCGCCAAGAAGATCGCCCGCGCCATCCGCGGCATGGGCCACACCGCCGACGAGATCCACTCCAACCGCTCGCTGAACCAGCGCAAGGCCGCCCTCGAAGGCTTCAAGACCGGCAAGCACCGCGTGCTCGTCGCCACCGACATCGCCGCCCGCGGCATCGATGTCACCGGCATCGAGGTCGTCATCAACTTCGATGTCCCGGAGAACCCTGACGACTATGTCCACCGCATCGGCCGCACCGGCCGCGCCGGACGCCTCGGCAAGGCCATCACCTTCGCCCAGCCCGAACAGGGCGACGAGGTCCGCCAGATCGAGCGCCTGACACGCAAGATGCTCCCGATCAGCAAGCTTCCCGAGCTTCCGCCCGACCGTCCGCAGCACTTCGAGCGCGAGACGCCCGACCTCGGCGACCGCAGCGCCTTCTACAAGGCCCGCGCGGCGCGCCAAGGCGGCGGCAGCGGCCGCGGTGGATATCAGGGCTCGCGCCCGGCCTCGCACGGCGGCGGCTATCAGGGCGGCCAGCGCGGCCACGGCGCCCCCGCCCGTCCGGCACCGTCCTCGCAGGGCTCCGGCCACGGCCAGTCCCAGCCCCGCCCCTCCGGCGAGAACCGCGGCTACGGCCGTCCTTCCGGCGGATCCGGCGGCAAAGGCAAGCGCCGCAAGATGCCTCCCAAGAAGTTCTACTTCGCCATCTGAACCGAAACCCCTCTCTTGACGGAGAGGGGTTTTTGGTCGATACTCCGCCGGTACGAAGGAGGAACTCTTGATCATCGACGCGCATACGCACATCCATCTTCCGGGCCACGAGGGCCTGGCCGTCCCGGAACTGCTGGCGGCCATGGACGCCGCCGGCATCGACAAGGCCGCCGTCTTCGCCGGCTGCATCAACGACCTGCCGACCGAGACCGTCCTCAAGGAGACGGAAGCGCACCAGGATCGCCTGTTCGTCGTCGGGAGCGTCTCGCCCATCATGCCGGGCTATCAGGTACCGCCCGCCCAGGTCGACGAATGGCTCGACAGCGGCCGCGTCCGGGCGCTCAAGTTCTACACCGGCTATGAGCACTTCTACCCGCACGACGAGCGCCTGACGCCGTACATGGAGCTGCTCATCAAGCATGGGCGGCCCGCCATCTTCCATCTCGGGAACCTGTACAGCGAGATCCCCGGCGCCCTGCTGGAATACTCCCGCCCTCTGCCGATCGACCGGCTGGCCGTCCGCCATCCCGACCTCACGATCGTCATGGCCCACCTGGCCAGCCCCTGGATCGTCGACGCCGCCGAGGTCTGCTACAAGAACAGGAATGTCTACGCGGACTGTTCCGGCTATGTCTACGGAAAGTTCACCGCCGCCCAGATGCGGCGCTTCGCCGAAGCCTGGAAGACCTTCGACGACGGCACCGAAGACGGCGCCGCTGACAAGATCCTCTACGGCAGCGACTGGCCGATCTGCGACATGGAATCGTATGTCGAGGTGGTCGGCGGAACCGTCGGCGGACCGCTCGACGACGCCGCGAGGGCCGGGAAGGTCTTCGCGGACAACGCCAAGAAGGTGTTCGGACTCTGAAAAAAGAAGCCCCGCATGCGGGGCTTTTTCAATCGGTCGATTCGAGGATGAGACGCTTCTCGAAGCCGCCGCGCTCGTCCGCCTTCTTGGCGCGCAGCGCCTCGACATCGACCGGGTCGAGGCCGAGCCGCGCGCAGAGCGCGCGCACGACTTCGAGCACATCGGCGAGCTCCTCCGCGTTGCGATCCCGATCGAACTCGTCGACCTCCTCGCGCAGTTTCGCAATGAGGCGCTCGAGATACTCGGCCTCGTCGGCGCAGGCGCGGAAGGACGCCTTCGCGCCCCGCGCTTCGATGATCTCCGGGATGCGGTCCCGGACCAGCTTGTCGTAGGTCTTCATGCGTTTCCTCCTATGCCACGGTCCCCCCGAACTCCTTCACCAGGTCCGAGAAGCCGTCCGGCAGGTTCTTGGCCGTCGATTCGACGCGGATCTGCGGCGAGGGCTCGACGAGACCGTCGGTCCGCTGGGCCACCAGCACCGTCTTCACGGATACGCGCTCGCCGATGACCTCGCCGATGGCGGCCTCGAACACCTCGCGATGCTTCTTGTCGTTCAGGCGGTCGCGGTACATGGCGTACTGGAAGCCCACCGTGAGCGTGCCGCCCGAGCAATCCAAAAGCTCGGCCGCGCCGAGCATGTACGGAAGTCCGTGGTTGCGCCTCTGGGAGGCGGCCAGGATCTCCGTCCAGCGTTCCTTGATGAGCGAAAGCGCGACATCCGACGCGCCCGCGTCCGGCACGGGTGCGGACGCCTCGACGGGGCGCGGCACGGCACCCGCGGCGGCCGGCGGCGCAGGCGCGCGTTCCTCGGTCTGTTTCGCCGCCGGCGGCGCGGGCGGGCGCGGCGGGGGTTCCGGACGGCGTTCCGCGCGCTCCGAGGCCGCGCACCATTCGGCAAGCAGGAGCTCGAAGCCGATCTCGGGAGGATCGAGCCGCTTCATCTCGTTGTGCGTCCGGACCAGGCGTTCGAGCAGGGCGGCCGCGTCGGCGACGGGAACGCCGTCCGCGCCGGCATCGCCGCGCATCGAGGCGAGCATCGTCTCGCGAGCGGCCTCGGCCAGGCCGGAGACCGCGCGGACGGGATCGACGCCGGCGGCCATCATGCTTTCCCAGCGCGCGAGCGCGGAGGCGGCGTCGCGGGCATACAGCGCCTGGAGGAGCGCCGTCGAAGCCTGCGCGGGCACGATCGGCAGGACGAGGGAGGCCGTCTCGGAGGTGACCTCCTTGCGCCCGAGCGCGAAGAGCTGGCTCAAAAGGCTCTCGGCGTCGCGCAGGCAGCCCTCGCTCATGCGCGCGACGGTCTCGAGCACATCCGCGTCGACCGCGTATCCTTCTTCCTTGGCGAGGCGAGACAGGCGTTCCGTCAGCTCTTTGGAAGCGATCTTGCGGAAATCGAACCGCTGGCAGCGGGAGACGACCGTCGCCGGGAGCTTCTGCGGTTCGGTGGTGGCCAGGATGAAGACGACCTTGGCGGGCGGCTCTTCCAGCGTCTTCAGCAGCGCGTTGAACGCCGAGGTCGACAGCATGTGGACCTCGTCGATGATGAAGACCTTATAGGCGAGGGAGGAAGGCGCGAAGCGCGCGTGCTCGATGACCTGCTCGCGCACATTGTCGACGCCGGTGTTGGAAGCGGCGTCGATCTCGATGACATCGAGCGCGCGATTCTCCGAGATCTCCACGCACGAGGCGCACGCGCCGCACGGGTCGCCGTCCTTGGCGCGCTCGGCGCAGTTGATGGCTTTCGCGAAGATGCGGGCGATGCTCGTCTTGCCGACGCCGCGGGGACCGGAGAAGAGATAGCTGTGCGCGACGCGTCCGGTCGCGGCCTCGTTCGCCAAAGCCGCCTTGACATGTTCCTGTCCGGCGACCTCCGCGAAGGTCCGGGGCCGGTACTTGCGGTACAGCACGGTCATGGACGCGGCGGTTAGGGAGTCGGCTGGGTCGTCAGGGTCTTCTTGATGACATTCTCGACGGCCGCCCACTTGCTGGGAGCGTTCTTGGGCGCGAGGATGACGGCCTCGTCGCCGGCCTCGGCCTTGAAATAGGTGATGGAAGCCTTGAGGACCTTCCAGGAGCGGCCGCCGGCGACGACGAGATACTGGCCCGTCTCCTGATCGTAGGCCAGGGTGCCGATGATGCGCTGCCGCTCGATGGGCCCGATCTGCTTGTAGATGAAATTGCCGCGCGCGCCGATCGTCAGCTTCAGCATGTCGCCTTCGACGAGCTTGGACTTGGAGGCGTAATTGGGCGGCACGAGATAGCTCTTGCCGTCGTCGCCGACCATCCCCATGCCGTCGAAGACGCCTTCGACCACGCGATCGTCTTCCATGGTCCCCGCGGCGACCGGCGCGCTGCCGTCGTCGGTCTTGGGCTGGGGCGAGAAGACGAGCTTCGGTTCCGGCTTCGGTTCTTCCGACGGGAGCGGCGTCCCGTCGTCGAGGAGCTTCAGGGCGTTATCGAGCTGGTCGCGGACATTCTTCAGGATGGCGCGAAGCGTCGCCGCCTTGGCGGGCGCGATGTCGGCTTTCGGGAGTTCCTTGGCGATGCCTTCGGCAAGCTCCTTCGGGAGTTCCTTCACGAGGGTCAGCGCCGCGTCGGGCAGGGGGCGGGCGTCCTTATCCACGGCTTCGGTCAACCATTCCATATTTCTTTTGGTTATGTTTCCGCTCCCTATATACCACGCCCCCGAAGGGGGTTCAATTGTGGATTAGATCATCCGCAGGCGCTCCTGGATCTCGGCCTCGACGATCTCGCGGTCGCGTCCGTATTTGAGCCGCGAAAGCTGCTTGATGGCCCCGGTGATGGCGTCGTTGCCCTTGACGGGCGGATACATCGCCATGTTGAAAGGCCGGCTGGCCGTGTTGTCGATCAGGAGCTTGGCGTTGGCCGTATAGGCCTCGACATTGACGAGGTCGAACGGCGTGAAGACCGGCGCGAATTCCTTGCCGAGGAAATCCGCGTCCTCGGTGCCGATACGGAAGGCGACCATCGTGCCGACGTTGCCGAAGACGGCGTCGCGGATGGTGGTGTCCCCTTTCGCCGAGATCTGGCCGATGTACTGGTGCGCGATGATGAGGTCGAGCCCGTACTTGCGGGCTTCGGACAGGATCGTGGCGATCGAGTCGGTGATGAAGTTCTGGAACTCGTCGATGTACAGGTAGAAGTCCTTGCGCTCCTTGGCGTCCATGTCGGTGCGCGAGAGCGCGGCCATCAGGATCTTGCCGACCAGCACCATGCCGATGAGGTAGGCGTTGAGGTCGCCGAGCTTGCCCTTGGAGAGGTCGAGCAGCAGGATCTTCTGCTCGTCCATCGCCTTGCGCACATCGATGGCGCTCTTCTGCTGGCCGATGATGGGACGGACGATGTCGTTGGTGATGAAGGGCGTGAGCTTCGAGGTGATGTACGGCACCATGTTGGCGAGCGAGGCCTCGCCGCCGGCCTTCTGCGCTTCCTTGAGCCAGAAGTCCTTCACGACCTGCGTCTTGCACTTGGAGAGCTTGTAGGCGCGGAACTTCTCGTCCGAGAGCACGCGCGGGATCTCGAGCAGCGTCGAACCCGACGCCGGATCGTCCATGACGAGGATCATGGCGTTGCGCATGTACTGCTCGAACATCGGGCCGCCCGACGACTTGAGGTCGTAGAGCTTGTCGAAGATCTTCAGCATCTCGTTGATCACGAAGGTCTTCTGTTCCGGATAGCGCTCGTCGTATTCGAGCAGGTTCAGGCCCATCGGGCGCTCGGAATCCGCCGGCGAGAAGTAGATGACATCGTCGGCGCGGCTCTTGGGCACGAAGCCGAGGCAGTCCTGGGCGAGATCGCCGTGCGGGTCGATGACGCAGACGCCCTTGCCGGCCTCGATGTCCTGCTTGACCATCGCCTTGATGAACTCCGATTTTCCGGAGCCGGATTTTCCGATGACATACATGTGCCGGCGCCGGTCGCCCTGCTTGATGCGCACGGGATACTCCTGCCCGCGGTACTTCACGCGGCCGAGCAGCACGCCTTCGGAAGGAAGGTTCGGGGGAGGAGGCGCCTTGCGGGCCGTGAGCCAGCGGATGTTCGGCGTCTCGGTGGAAGTGAGCGGCAGGTGCCAGAGGCCGGCGAGCTCGTCGGGGGTCAGCACGGCGCGGCGCGCGTCATGGAAGACGCGCAGGATGAAATCCGTGACGATGCGGCTCTTGGATTCTCCGAGGCGCTTGAACGCGTTGCCGTATTGCGGGCTCGAGAACTGGTTGAAGGCGCCGATCATGTTCGAAAGGTAGCTCGCGGCGCGGCCTGGGACGGACGACGACGCCACCAGGTTGACATTGACATCGAGGCCGAGTTGGCCGAGCTTCTCCTCCATCGACTTGACCATCTGCTCCTCGGACGGGGAGAGGCGGTATTCCTTGGCCTTCTCGCCGGACTTCGGATCGGCCTTCTTCTCGGACGCGAGCGCGCCCATCGCGCCCAGCTTCTTGCGCGCCTGTTCGTAGGAGCGGCCCTGCTGCATCAAGGACGCGATCTTGAGGCCCTTGCCGCGCCATTCCTTCTTGGCGGAACGCACGAGGATCTGGATGGCCGCGCCGTCGGTCGGGTCGACCTTGGCCAGCGCGTTGGTGAGCGCGTTGAGCGGATCGGCCTCAAGCTTCTTGTAGGTGTGGAGCGGGAAGAAGCTCTCGCGCGCCAGCACCAAGTGCGCGCTCGCGACCTCGGCCTTCGGCTGGAAGAGGTTGTAGTCGACCGACTCCTCGATCTGCGCGAGCGGATACTGCGCGTGGATCTGCTGGATCATGAACTCCTTCTGCGCCTTCGGCACCGCGACATAGAAGGTGACGAGGCCGTCTTTGGCGACGATCTCGAAGCTGATGACATCGCCGCGGCCCGCGAGCCAAGGGCGGAATCCGCGCTCGGCACGCAAGCCGCCGATGCTCTTGAAGACGCCCTCGGCCACCGCGATGGCGGCCTGGTTCTCCTGGAGCGACTTGTCGCGGGTCCCGGCGTCCTTGTCCCCCGCCTCCTTGGGCACGGTGATCATCAGCACGACATTGTCGAAGCCGCGCGCGATCTGGGCGCGGGAGGTCAGCACCGAACGCAGGATGCGGATGGCGACGAGCAGGACGGCGAAGCCGACGGCGAACGGGAGCGCCGCCATGAGCCAAGGCAAGAGCATCGCGAGATCGAACGAGATCATAGGACTCCGCGCTTGCGCTTCTCGTCCTCCGCCAGGAGCAGGATCTTGTCGGTCTTGATCTTGGCCTCCTGCACCAGGAAGAAGCGGTTGACGCCAGGGATGAGCTTCAGCCAGCCGGTGATGAGCGCCAGCACCTCTCGGCTCTTCACCTTGGCGCCGCGCAGCATCGCGACGATCTTTCCCGTGACCCGCTCACCCTCCTTCTTGAACTTGGCCTGGAGGGCGGGGTTCATCTTGGCGTAGGTCTCGGCGAGGTTCTCTTCCAGCACATGCTCGACGCCCTGGACCGTCGGGTCCTTGCGGCGCGGAGCGGCGGGACGCGGGTCCGCCGGAACGGGCGAAGCCGTCGGCTCCGGGGCGCGCTCGGCGGGCGCGGCGGGCGTCTCGAACGACGCGCCGGTTTCCGGCGTTTCAAGGGCGCGTTCCGGAGCGTTCGGCGTCCGTTCGAAGCTGGGAGTTCCCGCGTCAGGCATAGGCGATAACGCCTCCAGTATACCACGCCACAGCGAGGCTTGCCTTCCAAGTGGCCTTTGGGCATAGTGGACGCGTTGCGGAACAAGCACCTTCCAAAAGGATCGATACGCATGTCCAACGCGAAGCGTTCGCGAGCCGCCGCCGTGGTACCCCTCGCCGCCGGAAAGAAGGACCGAACGACGCCCATGAAGTTCACGTCGCCGGAGTCTGCGCCCCTGATCCCGTGCCTGAAGGTCAAGGTCGTCGTCGGCAAGGATCGGCTGGGCGAGGATCGCCCGCCCATCTGGGTCGAAGCGGCCAACTACCCCGCCGAAGGCGGCCTCGAGGCCTTCTATGACCTCATCCACCGCGCGCCCGACGACAGCTTCATGCTGGCGGACGCCGGGGGGTGCATCGCCTTCGCCTCGATCGTCGCCATCCGCCGTCCGTCGGGCGACGGCGAGTATCCGGTGAAGGTCGAGCCTTCCCCGCCGGGGATGCCCAAGCGCCTGTACCGCCGTCTCCGCGTGCCGGTCGGGCACGGGCGCCAGGAGATCGTCGAGGTCGCCAATGTCCCCTGGAACGAGAACGGCATCGCCCACTTCGGACTGGTGATTTCCAAGCATCGCCGCTGCGACTTCATCACTTCCGACTACGGCTTCATCCCCGTCCGCTCCGTCCGCCTCGAGGACCTCAAGATGCCCGGCGAGCCGATCGCTCCCCGGCACGCGCGCCTCGCCCCGGAAGACATCCTCCGCCCCGAGGATCTTCCGGAGTGAACGAAAGCCCCGTCGCTTCACGGGGCTTTTTTCGTCCTAGGCCTTCTTCAGCTTCTGTCCGTCCTTCGTGTCCTCGACGATCCAGCCCAGCGCGACGATGGCGTCGCGCAGGCGGTCGGACGCGGCGAAGTCCTTGTCGGCGCGAGCGGTCTGCCGCTCGGCCGCCAGCTTCAGCACCTCATCCGGCGGCTGCGGAGCGGCGGAGAGGTCGATGCCGAAGTTCTTCTCCAGCGCCTCGGCAAGGAAGGCGCGCGCGGCGACGGCCGATGCGCCTCCCAAGCGCCCCTCGGCGAGATTCCGGTTCGCGTCGCGCGCGAAATCGTGCAGGACCGCCAAGGCTTTCGAGACATTGAGGTCGTCGGAGAGCGCTTCGCTGAACGCGCGGCGCGCCTCGTCGGAGCTGAAGTCCTCGTGCGCATGCCTGTCGGCGACGCCGACGAGCGCCGCGGCGAGCTCGCGGAAATAGGCGACCGCGCCCTCGGCGGCCTTGAGACCCTCCAGCGTGAAGTTCAGCTGGGTGCGGTAGTGCGCGGAAAGCAAGAGCCATCGTACGGCCGCGGCGGAATAGCCTTTCGCCAGGAGGTCGGAAAGCGTGTAGAAATTCCCCTTCGATTTCGACATCTTCTCGCCGTCGACGACGAGATAGGTGACATGCAGCCAGTGGTTCGAGAACGGCTTGCCGTTCGCGCCTTCGGACTGGGCGATCTCGCATTCGTGATGCGGGAAATTCAGGTCCTCGCCGCCGGCGTGGAGGTCGATGGTCTCGCCCAGGAACTTGCCGGCCATGGCCGAGCACTCGATATGCCAGCCGGGGTAGCCCTGGATGCCCTGCGGGCCGGTCCACTGCATCACATGGTTCGGATTGCGGATCCAGAGCGCGAAATCGGCCGGGTGCCGCTTGTCGTCCTTCACTTCGACGCGCGCGCCGGCCACCAGATCCTCGACGCGGTTGCCGGAGAGCTTGCCGTAGTCCGGGAAGGCGGCCACGGAATAATAGACATCCTGCTTCGGCGTGACATAGGCCTTGCCTTCGGCGAGCAGCTTCTCGATCATCGCGACCATCTCGCTGATGTTCTCCGTCGCGCGCGGGAAGGTCGTCCCCTCCCTCTTGAAATTCAATGCCTCAAGGTCGGAGAAAAAGGCCTTTTCGTAGTACGCGGCGATTTCCTGCGGCGTCTTGCCTTCCTTGGCGGCGGCGGCTTCCAGCTTGTCCTCGCCGACATCGGCGTCGTTCAGCATATGCCCGACATCCGTGATGTTCATCACGAGCTTCACTTCTCGGCCCGCGGATTCCAGGGAGCGGCGCAGGAGGTCGACCGTCAGGAAGGTGCGGAGGTTGCCGATATGGGCGTAGTGGTAGACCGTGGGGCCGCAGGCGTAGACCGAAACGGGCCCGTCGTGCGCGGGAAAATCCATGAGATCCTTGGTCAGCGAGTCGTGCAGGCGCATAGTTGTGCTATACTACCATCAGCTTAGTCCTATTCACAATCCCATATGGACACGAAAAAAGCCGCCCTGTTCGGCCTGCTTGGGCTGGCGCTCGGCTTCGTCCTCGGGTACGGCTCCGGCCGGGTCTCCACCGGAACGCCGCTCAACCCGATCGCGCCCGGCGCCGGCCGCACGGACCTCGCCGATGTCGAACGGAGGCTGAACGAGTCCGGCGTCCTTCCGCCGGCGCCGACCGAGACCGAAGCGCTCTCCGGCGCCGCGGTCTCCGTGGACGGCATGCGCCTGACCTTCGATGCCGATCTGCAGGGCTTCGACCCGCTCGGATCGCGCGGCCTGCAGGTGCGCCGCGTCGCGGAAACGGACGCCTCGACCATCATCGTCCTCTTGGAGGAAAAGAGCCCGGAAGAACTCGAGGCCGAGCAAGCCGCCTTCGCCGCCGCAGCCGGCGACGAGACGGCTCCGCCGCCCGCGCCGCCCTCCCCGTACAAGGAAGTCCCCATCACGCTCGCGGAAATCGTTCCGGGCGATAGCGTGATCGTCCAGTCGGACGCCGACATCCTGACCGCCTCGACCTTCAAGGCCGTCCGCGTGACCGTCGCCCGCCAGGCGACCGCCGCCGCTCCCGATCAGGTCCTGCCGCCGCCCGCCCCGTAACGGAAAAGAAAGACCGCCTCGCGAGAGGCGGTCTTTTCGTCAGCTTCACTCTTCGAGCCGGCGCTCCAGGTCGCGCACGCGCCGCTCGAGCTCCTCGATCCTGCGCTCGGCCGCGTCCTGGCGCTCCGTCACGCGGGCTTCCAAGCCGGTGATTTCCAGATCGAGCTCCTGGATGGCGTTCATGTTGATGAAGGGCACGGAGCTGGGGTCGACCAGCAGGATTTCCGTCTCTTCCTCGTCATCCGGATGCAGCTTCTTCTTCTCGCGCTGGATGAGGTACGGCGCGACCTTCTCGACATCCTGGGCGATGAAGCCGATACCCTTCAATCCTTCAGGCGTGTCACCGAGGCCGTTGTAGGTGTAGCTCACGGGATTCATCTCCCGGATGACCGAAAGGCCGTCGGTAAAGTCCGCGACATCCTTCTTTACGCGCCGGTCGGACGAGGAGGACCACGAGCCTC
>DYFX01000029.1 GCA_020724945.1 Candidatus Paceibacter sp. | reverse complement strand
GAGATCTACGCGTACGAACGGGTAGGCGAGATGACCCTCTGGGCGCTCGCCGCGCTGTCCGCCGTCTTCATCAACTTCATCGATCTCTTCGACGCGCGCCTGTATTTCTCCGCCCTCCTGACCATCGCGTTCGTCACCCAGTACAGCTATCGTTTCCGCGCCGCCGCGGCGATTTCCGAACGGCGGTATCTCCTGACGCTCGGCGGCATCGTCGCCGCCTCCATCGTGCTGATTTCCGCGACGGGCGGCGCGCTCGGCCCCTTCATCTACCTCGCGTATCTCGCCGTCTTCGCGGGCACCATCATCATCCGCCCCGTCTGGTCCGTGCTCATCGCCTGCGCGTATGCCGGCTATGTCCTCATCGAGCTCGCGTGGCATTTGCGCCAGGACGGAGGCTCGGGAGGGGACGCGCACGCGGCGCAGTACCTATTCCTGGCTGCGACGCTCTTCTTCACGGGCCTGTATACGGCCTGGACCGGCAAGCGCCGCTCGCGGACGGACGAAGCCTTGCTCGCGGCGAACCGGCGCCTGGCGGAGGCGTTGCGGGAGGCCGTCCGCGAGCGGGAGCGTTACGAGCGCCAGGCCCGGGACCTCAAGGGCCTCAACGAGAACCTGCTCGAGATGCGTTCCGCGCTGATGAATGTCCTTGAGGATGTCGAGGAGTCGAAACGGCAGATCGAGATCGAGCGGCGGCGCGAAGCCGCCAGCTTCAAGGCCCTGGCCGAAGGCGTCATCGCCGCCGACAAGGACGGTCGCATCTTCCTGTGCAACCCGGCCGCCGCGCGCGTCCTCGGGGTTCCGGTCGAAACGGTCGTCGGCGAACCTATCGAGCGCGTCTTGCGGCTCTTCCAGGAGGATGGGACCGTCATGCAGACGCGCGCGTTCGAGGAGGCCTACGCCGGGAAGACCGTGGCGCTCGGCGAGCGTCTGCGCCTGGCGAGAGCCGACGATACCGCCGTGCCGGTCTCCGGCAATGTCGCGCCGTACATCGACGACGACGGGAAGACGGTCGGCATCGTCGCGGCCTTCCGCGATGTGACCGTCGAGCGCGAGATCGACCGCCAGAAGTCCGATTTCATCTCCATCGCGTCCCATCAGCTGCGCACGCCGATGTCGGCCTTGCGCTGGTTCCTCGACCTGCTCCTGGCCGGCGACGCCGGAGCGCTCAAACCGAAGCAGCGCGAGTACCTCGGCGACATGTCGGCATCGGTCACGCGCATGATCAAGCTGATCGGCGACCTCCTGGACATCTCGAGGATCGAATCCGGACGCACCAAGCCGAACCCCGAACGCATCGCGACCGCGGCGTTCGTCGAATCGATCGCGCGCGAGTTCCAGCCCCTGATCCGCGCGCAGGACATCGCCTTCACGCACCAGGTCGCCAAGGACGCGTCGAGCTTCTACGCCGACCCGTCGCTCGCGCGGCAGGCGGTCGCGAATGTGGTCAGCAACGCCGTCAAGTACACGCCCGCAGGCGGCGCCGTCGCCGTCGAGGCGTCGGTGAAGGGGCACGAGACGATCTTCCGCATCAAGGACACGGGCCTCGGCATCCCCGCGCAGCAGCAGTACCGCGTCTTCGACAAGTTCTTCCGCGGCGAGAATGTAGTGGCCCAGGAGACGGTGGGATCGGGTCTCGGCCTGTATGTCGTGAAGTCCATCGTCGAGCTCTCCGGGGGGCGCATCTGGTTCGAATCGAAGGAAAAGAAGGGGACGACCTTCCATATCGCCTTCCCGAACGGCCCGAAGGCCTTGCCCGGAGGCGCTCCAGGCGGTACGATGGCGGCATAAGATTCCGTTTGAACTCCCTACATGGCCAAGACCGTCTTGATCGTCGAGGACGAACAGAGCATGCAGCGGGCCCTCAAGAACAAGCTCGAGCACGCGGGCTATTCCGTGCTCGCCGCCAACGATGGCGAGGGCGCGATGGACGCCCTCAAGTCCTCCAAGCCCGATCTCGTGCTGCTCGATCTCATCATGCCGAAGCTCGACGGCATCAGCGTCTTGCGGCAGATGAAGGCCGACGACGCCCTGAAAGGCGTGCCGGTCGTGATCCTCACCAACTTGAGCTCCGGCGACAAGGTCGCCGAGGCGATGCAGCTCGGCACCTTCGACTTCCTCGTGAAGGCAAACTATTCGCTCGACGATGTCCTCAAGAAGGTGAACGATCGTCTCGGAGGACCGTAACGCACCACCCATGCCCGCCAAGCGCGCCCCCAAGATCCTGGTCGTGGAAGACGAGACGTTCCTCGTCAAGATTTATACCGTCAAGCTGAAGAAGGAGGGTTTCGACGTCTCGATCGCCAACGACGGCGAGCAGGCGGTCAAGATGGCGGAAGAGCTGAAGCCCGACCTCATCCTGCTCGACCTCATCCTGCCGAAACTCAACGGCTTCGAGGCGCTCGAACGGATGCGGGCGTCGGCGGCCAACAAATCGACGCCGGTCATCGTGCTCTCGAACCTCGGACAGGAAGAAGACATCAAGCGCGCCGAAGGCCTCGGGGCCGACGGCTACCTCGTCAAGGCCAACTTCTCGATCCAGGACATCGTCGCCAAGATCCAGGAGACGCTCGAGAAGAGGAAATAACCTCATCGCCGCGCGCGGCAGGCGGGCGCGGGAAGCCTAGGAGGAGAACCTTGTGGCGATTTCCAACGACACATTGAAGGCGGCGCTCGCCGAGCTCGAGGTCTTGCCGGCCGAACGGCTCGAGGCCGTCTACCAGAGCGCCAACGACCGCGGGGAGCCGCTGGCCGATTTTCTCGTCGAACGGAACATCATCACCGACGAGAACCTGGGCCGGCTGATCGCCGACATCTACCGCATCCCGTACATCAACCTGCGCAACGAGGCGATCCCCGACGATGTCCTGCGCCTCGTGCCCGTCGAGATGGTGAAGCGCAGCGGGGTGATGCCGTTCCGGAGGCTCGACGACGGCGCGGCCGTCGCGGTGGCCGTGAACGACCCGGGCAACCTCGAGGCCATCGCGGCCGTCCGCAAGAAGCTCAAAGGAAAGGAGGTTCGCCTCCATTACGCCACGCGCGCCGACATCGAGCTCGCGGCCGCGCGCTACCGCAAGGACATCAAGTCCGTCTTCCAGGCCATCATCGCGGAGATCGACCGCAAGCTCGCCGAGAAGCCGGACCTCTCGCCGGAAGACGCGCTCAAGGAGCTGCCCATCGTCCAGATCGTCGACACGCTGCTGCTGTACGCCTATCAGGCGGGCGCTTCCGACATGCATATCGAGCCGCGCGAGAAGGAGGCGCTGGTGCGCTTCCGCATCGACGGCCTGATGCACGACATCGTGCGCTACCCCAAGTACATGCATGATCTGGTGGTCACGCGCCTCAAGATCATGGGGCGCCTCCGCACCGACGAGCATTTCGCGGCGCAGGACGGCAAGATCCGCACCGTGCTGGAAGGGGAGACCGTCGACATCCGCATCAACATCGTGCCGATCATCGAGGGCGAGAAGGTCGTGATGCGCCTGCTCACCGAGCGCGGCAAGCATTTCTATCTCGAATCCATCGGCCTTTCCGACGCCGATGTCGAGAAGACGGTCCGCGCGATGAAGAAGCCGTTCGGCATGATCCTCTCGACCGGTCCGACCGGATCGGGAAAGACGACGACGCTCTACGCGATGATGAAGATCCTCAACACGCCCGAGGTGAACATCACCACCATCGAGGATCCGATCGAATACGACATCGGCGGCGTCAGCCAGATCCAGGTCAACCCGAAGACGGGCATCACCTTCGCGGCGGGGCTCCGGGCCATCGTCCGCCAGAACCCGGACATCATCATGGTCGGCGAGATCCGCGACGAGGAGACGGCCGGCATCGCCGTGAACTCGGCCATGACCGGCCACCTCGTGCTCTCGACCCTCCACACCAACAACGCGGCCACCACCCTGCCGCGCCTCTTGGACATGAAGATCGAGCCGTTCCTGATCGCCTCGTCCATCAACCTCATCATGGCCCAGCGCCTCGTGCGCCGCATCTGTCCGAAGTGCCGGAAAAGCGGTACGATGACCATGAGCGAGGCGAAGACGGCGGGCGTTTCCGACGACCTCGCGCGCCGGCTCTTCGGCAAGAAGAAGAGCCTGACGGTCTATGCGGGCGCCAAGTGCGAGCTCTGCCGCCACACCGGCTATATCGGTCGCGTCGGCATCTTCGAGCTCATCGAGATGACCGAACCGATCCGCAAGCTCATCATGAGCCGCGCCAACGCCGACGAGATCGAGCGGGAGGCCATCCGCCAGGGCATGACCACCATGCTCGAGGACGGCGTGCAGAAGGTCCTGAACGGCCTCACGACCGTCGAGGAACTGCTCCGCACCATGCACGATTGACCCGCATAAAGGAGGATCATGCGATTCAAGTACAGCGCCACCACGCCGCAAGGCAAGATCGAGAACGGCGTCATCGACGCGCGTTCCAGCGACGAGGCGGCGGAACAGATCCGTTCCGCGGGCTTGCTCGTGGTCTCCCTGCGGCGAGACGCCGGAGGAAGCTTCGCGAACCTGCTGGGCATCGGCTGGGTGCCGCATGTGGCCAAGGTCGCCTTCGCCAAGCACATGTCGCTGATGATCAGGGCCGGCCTGCCGATCGACGAGGCCGTGCGCGTGCTGGCGGAGCAGGCCCAAGGGCCGTTCCGCAAGGCGCTTTTCGGGGTGCTCGCGGCCGTCGAAGGCGGCCGTCAGCTCTCCGAAGGGTTCGCGCAGTACCCGAAGATCTTCCCTGAACTCTTCGTCGCCACCATCCGCGCGGGCGAATCGAGCGGCACGCTCGAACGGAGCCTCGACGATCTCGCGCTGCAGCTCGCGAAGAGCTACGACCTCCAGCGCAAGATCCGCGGCGCGATGATCTATCCGGTCCTGGTGCTCGTGGCCGCCGCCGGCATCGGCATGGGCCTTTCGCTCTTCGTGCTGCCGCGCGTCATCGGCCTCTTCGACTCCATCACGACGGAGCTTCCGTTGGCGACGAAGATGATGATCGGCTTCTCGCGCTTCATGGTCGCCTACGGCGTGCCGTTCTCGATCGGCGTCGTCGTCGGGATTTTCGGGCTGGCCCAGCTCCTGCGCTGGAAGCCCGTGCGGCCGTTCAGCCACGGCGTCCTGCTCCGCCTCCCGGTCTTCGGCGTGCTGGCGCGCAACTTCAACCTGGCGATGTTCGCCCGCACGATGGCGACGCTCCTCAAGTCGGGCCTGCCGATCGGCGACGCCTTCCAGATCACGGCCGACACGCTCCGCAACGCGCGCTTCAAGAAGGCGCTCCTGCGCGTGAAGCAGGGGACGGAGACCGGCGTGCCGGCCTCGACGGTCCTCGAGGAGTTCCCGCGCCTCTTCCCGTCGATCGCCACGCGCATGCTCGCGGTGGGCGAACGCAGCGGAAAGCTGGAGGAGACCTTCCAATACCTCGCGGAGTTCTACGAGGACGAGGTCGACGTGACGACCAAGAACCTTTCGACCGTCCTCGAGCCGATCCTGCTCATCATCATCGGCCTGACCGTCGCCTACATCGCCGTCGCCATCATCACGCCGATCTACAACTTCATCGGCAATATCGAACGCCTCTGACATGCGCGCCGGTTTCACCGCGATCGAACTCCTGCTGGTGATGGCGTTTTTCGGGGTCATCGTCGCCGTCACGACCTTCCCGCTCTACTCCATGCAGACGCGCGGCGCGCTCGACGACGCCGTGACGGGCGTCGTCGATGTCCTGCGCCGCGCGGAGACGCAGGCGCTCGCCGGCCATTTCGGAGACCGCTGGGGCGTCCATTTCTCGGACGGCGACGGCTGCGCGCTGCCGGCGACGACCTACCATGTCTACCGCGGCGCGTCCTTCGCGTCCGCCACCGACACCATCGACTCGTTCGCGCTCCCCGGCGGCGTGGCCGTGACGGGCGTGGAGGTCGGGGGCGGCTGCGACATCTCCTTTTCGCGCTTCCACGGCTTCACCGGACAGCCCGGCCTCATCACCCTGACCGGCGTCGACGCCGCGACGCGCACGGTCATGATCAACGCCTATGGCCGCGTGGTGGCGCAATAAGCGCGGGCAATCGGTGATGGAGGTGCTGATCGCCGTCGCCGTCTTCGCGGTGCTCGCGGGCGGCGTCATCCTGCTCGTGCTGAATCCGCTGGTCTCGACGGCCGACGGCGCCGACCGCACCCGCGCCGTCTTCCTCGCGACGCAGGGACTCGAAGCCGCGCGCGCCATCAAGGAAAACCTCTGGACCGATCTCGCGCCCGGCACGCACGGCCTCGCCGTGTCCGCGAGCGGCACCTGGACCTTGAGCGGATCCTCCGATCTCGTCGACGGGGAATATCTCCGGCAAGTCGTCGTCTCGACCGTCATGCGCGACGGGAGCGGCGCCATCGTCGGCGCCGGCGGCACCGTCGACCCGCGCATCAAGCGCGTCGAAGTGACGGTCAGCTGGACGAGCGGCGTGCTCGCGCTGCCCAGGAGCGTCGTCCGTTCGCAATACCTCGCGGATTGGAACTCCTACGCCTGGACGCGGACGACCGATGTCCACTTCGACGCGGGCGACCGCAGTTCCGCCGTGATGACGGGGTCCGCCACCGCCGCCTCCATCCTCTTGAGCGGCTCGGCCTGGAATGTCTCCGGCGGCACCGCGCTCACGCACAAGAACGACGCGGATTTCGGCCCCGGGGCGTATGCGAGCACCGCGCTCATCGGAACGGGCGACGCCGCCCGGGTCGAGCTCGCCATCGCGCCGCAATGGCTCGCGTCCGAGAACCCCGGCATCACCGTCACGCATACGAGTTCCGCGGACTTCGCCTCGGGCACCACCACCCAGACCGTCATCGTCGGCACCGGCGAGCCGGCCGGCGTCCAGCTCGACAACTCGACGGGCTGGCGCATCTTCGCGTCGCCGACCGCCAACAGCCTTCGTTCCGTCGCCATGGTCTCGTCCTCCGACGGCTGGGCGGTCGGCTTGAACGGCGTCATCGCGCGGTACTCCGGCGGCAGCTGGTCGACCGTCTCGACGCCGACCTCCGACGACCTGAACGGGGTCGCGATGGTCTCCGCGAACGACGGCTGGGCGGTGGGTGAGGGCGGTCGCATCGTCCGCTGGAACGGCTCGGCTTGGGCGACCGTGACCTCGCCGACGACCCAGGACCTGTTCTCCGTCGCCATGGCATCCTCGTCCGACGGCTGGGCGGTGGGCGGCAGCGGCAAGATCCTGCGGTGGAACGGCTCGGCTTGGAGCGAGTTCCTCGACATCGGTTCCACCTCGCTTTTGGATGTCCAGATGCTTTCCGCCACCGACGGCTGGATCGTCGGCGGCAGCGGCCTCATCTACCGATGGAACGGCACGACCTGGAGCCTGCATACCGACACCGGCAACCAGACCTGGAACTCCGTCCACCTGCTCACCGCCACCGACGGCTGGGTCGTGGGCGGCAGCGGCATCATCTACCGATGGAACGGCACCGCCTGGAGCGCGCACACGGACACCGGCAACCAGACCTGGAACGGCGTCCGGATGATCTCGAGCGGCGATGTCTGGGCGGTCGGAAACGGCGGACTCGTCGCGCACTTCGACGGTTCGGCCTGGACGGCCTCCGAGACGCTCGTGACCGATGACCTGTACGGCACCGATTTCGTGGGCGTCAATAACGGCTGGGGCGTCGGCGAGGGCGGCCGCATCCTGCGATACGACGACCAGTATTTCCCCGACGGCACCTTCGTCTCATCGATCGTCGACGCGGGCGAGAGCGTCACTTGGAGCGCCGTCGCTTGGACGCAGGACCTCTTCTCTCAAGGCGCGACGCTCACCGTCGCCACGCGCACCGGCAATGTCCCGTGGCCGGACGGCACCTGGTCGGCCTGGAGCGCGGAGCTGTCCGAACCGTTCGGGTCCCCGATCGCCTCGCCGGCCGGGCGCTATATCCAGTACCGCGTCAGCTTCGCCTCGCTCGACGGCACCGAGACCGCGACGCTCAACGACATCACTCTCGCCTACGGCGCGCCGGGCACGGCGACGATCCAAGGGGTGCAGATGCTCTCCGCCACCGACGGCTGGATGGTCGGGTTCAACGGCAGCATCCAGCGTTATGACGGCTCGTCCTGGTCGAGCGTGACCTCGCCGACGACCGACGACCTGTACGACCTCGATTTCGTCTCGGCGACCGACGGCTGGGCGGTCGGGGAGGGAGGCCGCATCGTCCGCTGGAACGGCTCGACTTGGGCGACCGTCACCTCGCCGACGACGCTCACGCTCTACGCCGTCGACCTGATCTCTTCGAGCGACGGCTGGGCGACGGGCGACAACGGCGTCATCCTGCGCTGGAACGGCACGAGTTGGTCCCTGGCCGCCACGCCGACCAACCGCGACCTGCGCGGGCTTTCCATGGTCGCGTCGGGCGACGCCTGGGCCGTCGGACAGCGCGGCGAGATCCTGCGCCTCACGGGAAGCACCTGGGCGACCTTCACCTCGCCGACCGGTTCGGACCTCTACGCCGTCGACATGCTTTCATCCTCCGACGGACAAGCCGTCGGCAAGGGCGGGGTGACGCTCCGTTGGAACGGTACGAACTGGACGGCGCTGACCCCGATCACCAACAGCAACCTCCTGTCCATCGATCTCCGCACGGCCTCCGACGGCTGGGCGGTGGGCGGCGGCGGCAGGATCCTGCGATGGAACGGATCCGTCTGGTCGCTGGAATCTTCGCCCGTCACCAAGGCCATCAACGGCGTCTCCGCCGTCGGGGCCGAGGATGTCTGGGCCGGCGGTTATCTCGGACTCCTGCTTCATTACACGCCGGCGTACCTGCCGAGCGGCACCTTCCAGTCCGCGGTCTTCGATTCGGCGACGACCGTCGGTACCGTCTGGAACATCGTCTCGTGGACCGAAGTCCTGCCGGCGGGCGCGAATGTCACCGTCTCGACGCGGACCGGCAATACGCCGACGCCGGACGGGAGCTGGTCGGCCTGGAGCGGCGAACTGACGGACGAGACCGGCAGCGCGATCACGAGTCCTGCCGGACGCTACCTCCAATACCGCCTGACGCTGACGCGCGCGACCTCGCCCTTCTCGACCTCGTCGGTCGACGATGTCACGGCGCTCTTCGGGCAGCAGACCGGACAGAACCTCCGGGCCTTCGCCAGCGCCGCGGCGAACGACATCTGGATCTCCGGGCTCGGCGGCGTCACGCTCCGCAAGACGGGGACGGCCTGGTCGCTGGTCGCGACGCCGGTCACGAGGGACCTCTATGGAATCGACATGAGCGCCACGAACGCCGGCGCCGCCGTCGGCGCCAACGGCACCATCCTTTCCTGGAACGGCGCGTCATGGACGGAAGCGACCTCGCCGACGACGCGCGCCTTGAACGGCGTCGATCTCGTCTCGTCGACCGACGGCTGGGCGGTCGGCGCGCAAGGCGCCATCGTGCGCCTCACGGGCGTGACCTGGGCGAACGCTACGAGCCCCACGACCAACGCCTTGAACGCGGTCCGGATGCTCTCATCGACCGACGGCTGGGCGGTCGGCGTGAGCGGCACCATCGTCCGCTGGAACGGCGCGAGCTGGGCGACCGTCGGTTCGCCGACGACCGATACGCTCAACGCGCTCTCCTTCCTGAACGCGACCGACGGCTGGGCGGTCGGCAACGGCGGACGCATCATCCGCTGGAACGGCGCGAGCTGGGCGACCGTGACCTCGCCGACGGCCTCGAACCTGCGCGCCATCGCCATGCGCGCGCCCTCTGACGGCTGGGCGGCGGGCGATAACGGCACGATCCTGCACTGGGATGGCGTGTCGTGGACGGTCACCGCCTCCCCGACGACGCGCGCCATCTATGGCATGGGCTTCGCGGACAAGGGCAACAACAACGGCTGGATCGCCGCCGTGCAGGGCCGCATCTTCCAAGGACCCGTCGCGCCCTACTTCGCGACCGGCCGGCTCTTCTCTTCCGTGCTCGACATGGACAGCGCGACCGCCACGCCGATGACCGTCTCCTGGACCTCGTCGGTGCCGTCCGGGACGAGCCTCACGATGGCCGTCCGCACGGGCAATGTGCCGGTGCCGGACGGGAGCTGGACCGCCTTCAGTCCCGAGGTCTCGGTCGGCTACGGCAGTCCGTTCGTCGCGACGCCCGGACGCTATGCCCAGCTGCGCGCCACCTTCAGCGCGTCCGACACGGCGCAGACGCCGACGCTCGACGATTTCCAGTTCACCTACCGTTGATATGCGCGCTCCCAAGGGCTTCACCCTGCTGGAATTCATCCTCTACTTCGCGCTCATCGCGATCGTCATCTCGTCGATCACGCTCTTCGCCGTCGATGTCATCCGTACGCGCGCCAAGACCGCCGTCATCGCCGAGGTCGAGCAGAACATGCGCTTCGGCCTCCAGCGCATCCTCCGCACGGTCCGCCAGGCCGAGAAGCTGAATATCGGCGCGTCCGCTTTCGACGATGACGACGGCGTGCTGTCGGTGGACATGCCCTCCGCCTCGAACACCCCGACGGTCTTCGACCTCGCGGACGGCGTCCTGCGCATGAAGGAGGGGGCGGGACCGGCGACGGCGCTCACTTCGGACCGCGTCACGGTGTCGTCGCTGCGCTTCTCGAAGGACAATCTCGGCGGCAACACCGTCGCCGTCACGGCCGCGTTGACGCTCTCGTTCGCCTCCGACAACCCCGATCAGGTCTATACCTATACGACGACGGCCAGCGGCACCGCCGTCATCCGCAAGGATTGATATGAAGTTCCCCACGCGTCCCCAAGGCGTCGTCGCCCTCATCACCGTGCTCGTCGTCATGGTGACCCTGCTTTCGATCGGCATCACCATCTCCGCCGTCGGCAACGACGAGGCGGTCCTCGGCGGCGTCATCGAGGACGGCGAGACGGCCTTCGCCATCGCGGACGGCTGCGTCGAGGAGGGCCTGGCGCGTCTCAAGGCCGACGCGGCATATGCCGGAGACACCTTCCCGCTCGGGGGCGGGACCTGTTCGATCGCGGTCACGGATCTGGGCGGGAACGCCCGCCTCGTCCGCGGCCAGGGGTCGTACCGCCAGGCCATCCGCATCATCGACGCCTCCGTGACCGTCCTTTCCAACGCGTCGGGCGACGCCAAGAAGATCAAGATCGGATCGTGGAGGGAGGCGGATTGAGGCCGGAACATGGTATGATGGCCTCATGGGGAAGCGGCCCCGTCGTTTTGGCGTGAAGTCATGGCCATGTTTCAAAAACCGGCGATAGGTCTCGACATCTCCGATCACTCGATCGAGGCCGTTTTCATGGTGCGTCGCGGCGACCGTTTGACCGTCGCGTCCTACGGGCGCACCACCCTCCCGCCAGGCGTCATCGTCGACGGATTCGTGGAGCGCCGCGACGCCGCGAGCCTCGCCATCCGCAAGCTCCTCGCCGACAAGATGACGCCGCCTTTGCCCAAGGGCATCGACCGCGTCGTCTTCGCGCTTCCGGAATCGCAGGTCTACAGCCACATCTTCGAAGTGCCGCGCGTGGCAGACGACACGGAGCTCGGCCGTTCGCTCGCCATCGAGGCGGACGGCTATTTCCCGTACCGCCACGAGGAGATGGCCTCCGGCTACGCCGTCATCGCCCAGCGCCCCGATCGCAAGGACATCTACTACGCGGCGGTGCACAAGGACACGATGAAGAGCTATCTCGACCTCTTCGCCGCTTCCGGCCTCGCGCTCGAGGCCGTCGAAGGGGAGTCGTCCTCGATCGCGCGCGCGACGCTCCTTCCGAACGAGACGGATCCGGTGATGCTCGTCGATGTCGGCGCCCGCGTGGCCAACATCGCCGTCTTCGACCGCAATGGCATCCAGTTCTCGGAAGCGCTCGAGACCGCGGGCGACGCCTTCACCCAGGCGCTCGCGCGCGCGCTCGGCATCACCGTCGAGGACGCCGACGCGCTGAAGCGGAACCAGGGTCTGGTGGGCGATTTCGACCAGAAGGCGCTCAAGGCCATGCGCGACACGGCCGACCGGCTCGCCAAGGATGTCGCGGCGGCGCGCGACTATTATGAGAACAAGTCCGGCCGTCCGATCGGGCGCGTCGTGATGTGCGGAGGCTCGACCCTGATGCCGGGCCTCGTCGAGTACCTCGCCGGCAAGCTTTCGACGCCGGACCGCACTCAGCGCGTCGAGCGCGCCGACCCGTGGACCGGCCTCGAGCTCGACCCCCTGCTCGAGAAGCTGAACCTCCGCGAGCGCGGCGTCCTGGCGACGACGGCCGTCGGGCTCGCCATGCGCGGCCTCGGCGTCCGCAAGTTCACCGACATCGACCTGCTCGCCGGCGGCACGATGGGGCATCCGGCCGCCCTGCCGCCGCGCCCGCCCGGTCCGCGCGCCGCAAGGATTCCTGACGGCGTCCGGCACCTTCCGCATTGGCTGAAGCTCGCCATCGCCGTCGCCGGCGTGCTGCTTCTCGCCGTCGGCGCCTGGTTCGCCGCGTTCCGCCTGCGCGCGCCGTCCGCGCCCGCGCCCGCGGCATCCCCGTCCGCGGCCGAACCCTCGACCGTCGCGCTCGAGGTCGCGGCCGTCGTCGGCCCGTTCTCGATGGATCCGCCGAGCCTTCCTGTCGCGTCGATCGAAGCCGAAACGGAAGCGCGCGTGACCGTCGAGCGCGAGGGCGAGGAGCGCATCGGCTATTCCAAGGGCTCCGTGGAGATCGTCAACGAGAGCGGAAGCGCGCAGACGCTCGTCGCCACGACGCGGTTCCTCTCCGAAGGGGGCGTCCTCTTCCGGCTCGACGGGCGCGTCGTCGTCCCGGCGCGCGGCCGCGTGACGGCGAGCATCACGGCCGACCAGGCGGGACCGGAAGGCGATGTGCCGGCCGGGCGCTTCACGATCCCGGGGCTTTCGGCTTCCGCCCAGCTCGCCATCTATGGCGTGGCTGACGCGCCGACCGCCGGCGGCCTGACCGTCGTCGGCGCGCCGTTCACCGAGGACGACCTGGCCGCCCTCCGCGGGCGCATGGAGTCCGAAGCCGCCTCCGCGCTCGAGGCGGCGCTCGAGGCGAGGACGCCGGCCGGTTCGCGCCCCATTCCAGGGACTTTCCGGTTCCTTGATGTCAGGTATGTGCAAGTCCCGGACATCGGGCAGGAGATCGGCTCCTTCACGGCCATCGCCGTCGTCAGGGCGCAAAGCTCGTCGTTCGTCGTCGCGGAGGCTGAGTCGTTGCTGAAGGCGAGCCTGCCCGCCGCCGCGGACGCGGAGCTGGGCGGCATCGAGGCCTCGCTCGACGAGACGGGGCTTGTCCCTGTCCTGCGCTTGCGCGGCACGGCTGGCGTTACCGGCGCTGGACCGTGATATAATGTTTCAAACGCCTTATTTTTATCCACAAGAGCGTCGATATGTCCCGTACCGCCTTCCTTAAGCGCGCCTCCAAAGGCTTCACGCTGATCGAGCTGCTGATCGTCATCGGCATCATCGGCATCTTGGCCGCCATCGTCCTCGTCGCCGTCGACCCCGCCAAGCGCCTCAAGCAGTCGCGTAACGCGCGCCGCTTCGCGGAGACCAACGCCATCTTGAACGCCATCCTGAACTACACGGTCGACTACAAGGGCACGCTTCCGAGCGCGCTGACTTCGGCGACCGGCGCGGGCGTTCCCTTCGTCATCGGCAGCGGCGGCGCCGCCTCCCTCACCGCCTGCCCGTCCTCGTTGACGGGTCTCACGCAGAATGTGACGAGCACGGTCGATCTCGCGGCTGACACCGCCCTCGTCTCGAACTACATCGCCGAAATTCCGGTCGATCCGCGCGGCGTGAACGATGCCGGCGATGTCTATAACAGCGAGGTCACCGGTTACTATGTACTCCGCAGCGCCAACGGCCGCCTCGAAATCGGTTCCTGCAACCCTGAAGCCGAGGACGAGAACACGACCCCCCAGATCAAGATCAAGCGCTAAGGCGCTTGACCTCGGGACCGCGACGGCCTTTCCTTGACCTCTTCAGATGACGATACCGCGACGCGTTCATCGGGGCTTCACCCTGATCGAACTGCTCCT
>DYFX01000028.1 GCA_020724945.1 Candidatus Paceibacter sp. | reverse complement strand
GTCTCCGGCGCGCGGCTGTCGCAGGCGCTCCTAGCCTTCGCGCTCGGGGCGGCCGCGACCTCCGCGCTCGGTCTCTGGCAGGCGCTCACGCAGACGAGCTTCGCTTCCACATGGCTCGGCATGGCGGCGCATCCGGTGCAGGATGCCGGGGTCTCCGTCGTCGAGACCGCCTCCGGACGCCATCTGCGCGCCTACGGCACGCTGCCGCATCCGAATGTCCTGGGCGCCTACGCCGCCGCCGGGCTCGTGGCCGTCATCGCGCTGGCGACGGAAGCGCAGAAGCTCCGCCGTTTCCTCCTGCCGCTCGCGGGCGTATCGGCCGCCGCTCTCGTCGCGACCTTTTCGCGATCGGCATGGCTCTCCGCGCTCGTGACGCTCGGTTTCGCGCTCGGCGCCTCGCGTTCCGTCGACAAGGCCGTGCGCCGCCGCCTGCGCCCCGCGCTCGCGGCCGCGGTCCTGTGCGCCGCCGCCGTCGCGGCCTTCTCGCTGCCGATCCTGTCCGCGCGCCTGACCGCCGAAGGCCGCCTCGAAGCGAAGTCCATCGAGGAGCGGACCTCGTCGATCGCCGACGGCTACGCCATCTTCAAGGCGTACCTCGCGACCGGCACCGGCGTCGGCAATTATCTTCCGACCGCCTTCCTGGAATTCGGCTTCCCGGAGGACCCCTTCGCCGTGCAGCCGCCCCACTTCGCGCCGCTGCTCGTCGGCGCCGAACTCGGCTTCTTCGGCCTGGCCCTCGTGCTCGGCTTCGTCGCCGCGTGGTGGTATGACGCCCTCTGGCTCATGCGCCGCGCCCGCTCGCCGCGCGTGGCCGTCGCCGCCGCGCTCCCCATCGTCGTCATCATCGCCGCCTGTTTCGACCATTTCCCCTACGATCTCTTCGCCGGCACGCTGCTCACCGGCGCCCTCTTCGGCCTCTTCCTGAAGGCGGGGGAGGAGAGCGGGGGTTGACGAAACCGGTATTTTCAGGCAGGTTCCACGCATCGCCTGCCCTTTCAACCTGCGACAGGAGCGTGTCATGTCCGGTACCGGAAAAGGCTTCTTCGGTTCTCTCCTCGATACCCCGGCCGAGTTCGTCGGTCTCCTCGTCGGCCTCGTCGCGGCGGCCATCGCGGTCGTCGTCGGCGCCGCGTGCTACCCGTTCGTGACCTCGGTCGGCTCCAACGAGATCGTCATCGAGGATTGCGGCGGCGACCTCACCGTCTGGCGCCACCCGCGCGACGAAGGCCTGCATTGGGACGGCCTCTGCCGGACCCGCACCTACCCCGCAGGCAGCTTCGTGAGCTTCAAGGAGCCCGCGCAAGGCGCCGGCGCGGATGTGACGCTGCGCGGCTCCCTCGCCGTGAAGCTTCCCGCCGACGATGACGCCATGCGCGCCCTGCATCGGACCTACGGGTCCCATGCGGCGTTCATCGACGCGGCCGTACGGCCGGTCCTGCTGGAGGAGCTCCGCGCCGCCGCGGCCGATCCGGCCTGGCACGAACCGAAGGGCAACATCGTCGAGCGCAAGCTGAAAGGCGCGCTCGAGTACGGCATCAAGCGCGTCTCTCCGACCGGCGCCATCTGGACTTCGCAGGAGGCCAAGCGCGCGCTGACCGAGGATGTCCGCCGCCGGCTCGCCGCGCGGACATTCCCGCCGGGCGTCACGGTCCGATTCGAGCTCGGCTTCGTCACCGAACGCTAGCGTCCCGCCAGGACGCTTTTTTCGTAAAAAAAGACGCCGTCATCAGACGACGACGGCGAACTGGAGGACGGCGAAGGTCGCGATCCAGGCGAAGAGGAGGAATGACCCGATGGAGGCGGCGATGACGATGCCTCTTCCGGGACCGCGCGTCCCTTCGCTCACGACCTTGACGAAGAGGCCGAACGACGCCAGTGCCCAGATGCCGAGCACGACGCCGGCGAGGATGCGGATGCCCATGACGGGCAGCGCCAGGTTCAGCACCCCGCAGGCGATCGAGACGGCCGCGAAGAGCAGCGCGAGCGGATCGAAGCGGTCGAGGAGGGCGTACACCAGCCAGCAGAAGCCGATCAGGAACAGCAGGACGGACGATGCGACGGCCATGAAGGAACTCCTTTGAAGGGTGCCGGAACGGTAGCAGCCTCCGTACTGTCCGTCAACGGCAAACCCCTGAAAAACGGCTTCTTGACAGGCTTCCAGGCCTGTCATTAAATATGCCCTAGCACTCTTCCGATATGAGTGCTAACATCACCACTCAATCATCGCTAATCCTTCATCACGCACGGTTATGAAACTCCGTCCTCTCGGCGACCGCGCCGTGGTCAAGCCGCTTCCGCAGGAAGAGGTGACCAAGTCCGGCATCATCCTCCACACCGAAGGCAAGGAACGCCCGGAACGCGGCGAAGTCGTCGCCATCGGCAGCGGCCGCCTGCTCGACAACGGCTCCTTCGCGCCCATGAGCGTGAAGGTGGGCGACAAGGTCGTCTTCAAGAAATATTCCCCGGACGAAGTGAAGATCGACGATCAGGAATACCTCGTCATCTCCGAGTCCGACATCATGGCTATCATCGAAGCGTAAGCATATGGCGAAACAAGTCTTTTACGGGGATGACGCGCGCCTTCGCTTGAAGGCCGGCGTCGACAAGCTGGCTGACGCGGTCAAGGCGACGCTCGGGCCCAAGGGCAAGAATGTCGTCATCGCGCGCGGCTACGGCGCGCCCATCGTCACCAAGGACGGCGTGACCGTCGCCAAGGAAATCGATCTCGCCGACAAGACCGAGCAGATGGGCGCCGAGCTCGTCCGCGAGGCGGCTTCCAAGACCAACGATTCCGTCGGCGACGGCACCACCACCGCCACGCTCCTCGCGCAGGAACTCATCGCGCTGGGCTTCGACAAGATCAAGTCCGCCCGCTTCGAGGTGGATGTCCACGCCATGCGCGCCGGCATGCAGGACTATGTCGAGCAGGTCGCCAAGAACCTCGACGCCCAGGCCGAGCAGATCGCCGGCAACCGCGACCGCATCGCCCAGGTGGCCACCATCTCCGCCAACAACGACGAGGAGACCGGCAACCTGCTCGCGGACCTGATGATGAAGGTCGGCAAGGACGGCGTCGTGACCGTCGAGGAATCGCAGGGCGTCGGCACCGAGACCGAGCATGTCGAAGGCATGCAGTTCGACCGCGGCTATGTCTCCGGTTACATGGTGACGAACCCCGAGCGGATGGAGGCCGTCTTCAACGACGCGCATCTCCTCATCACCGACAAGAAGATCTCCTCGATCCAGGAGCTCCTTCCGGTCCTCGAGAAGGTCGCCGCCACCGGTCGCAAGGAAGTGGTCATCGTGGCGGAGGATGTCGACGGCGAGGCGCTCACCACGCTCGTCGTGAACAAGCTGCGCGGCGCCTTCTCGGCCTTGGCCGTGAAGGCCCCGGGCTACGGCGACCGCCGCAAGGAGATGCTGAAGGACATCGCGGTCCTGACCGGCGGCCGCGTGGTCTCCGACGAGGTCGGGCTGAAGCTCGAGCATGTCGAGCTCGGCGACCTCGGCCGCGCCTCGCGCGTCTCGGCCACCAAGGACAAGACCACCATCGTCGGCGGCAAGGGTTCCGAAGAGGACATCAAGGCGCGCATCGCCGAGATCCGCAACGAACTCGAGGCCGCCACCTCCGACTTCGACAAGGAGAAGCTCCAGGAACGCCTGGCGAAGCTGACCGGCGGCGTGGCCGTCATCAAGGTCGGCGCCGCGACCGAATCCGAGATGAAGGAGAAGAAGTACCTCATCGAGGACGCCGTGAACGCCACGAAAGCGGCCCTCGAGGCCGGCATCGTCGCCGGCGGCGGCTCGGCCCTCCTGCGCGCCAAGGTCGAGCTCGGCGAGGAAAAGGCCGCCGACGCCTCGTCGGCCGCCGCTTCCCGGCTCCTCGGCCGCGAGATCGTCGCGACGGTGCTCGAAAGCCCGATGATGCAGATCGCCAAGAACGCCGGCAAGAACGGCCTCGACATCGTCGCCGCCGTCGCCGCCAAGATGAAGGACGCCAAGCGCGCCGGCTACGACGCGAAGACCGAGACCTTCGTCGACGACATGCTCGCCGCCGGCGTGGTCGACCCGCTCAAGGTCACGCGCAACGCCCTCCAGAACGCCGTCTCGGTCGCCGTGATGTTCCTCACGACCGAAGCCGTCGTCTCGGAGCTTCCCGAGAAGAAGGAGGCGCCCGCCATGCCGCAAGGCGGGGGGATGGGCATGGACTACTGATCCGGCCGAACCGGCCCCGCAAGGGCCGGTTTTTGGTATACTGGCGTGAGCACCATGCGTCACGCCAAGCGCGCCATGCTCTATTCCGGCCTGTTCGCCGCCCTCGTCGTGGCGGGCATGCTTTGGTACGGCGTCTCGAAGCAGGCCCGCGCGCCGCTCGCCGGCCCCATCCGCAGCGTCGGCACGGCCGAAGTCGCGCCGGACACGAGCCGCCTCATGCCGCCCGAGGAGCCCGGCGTCAGCCTCTTCCTCGACGCCGAGCACGACCTGCTCCTCAAATATCCTTCCTCGATCGCGCCGCTCCGCGATCGGGAAGCGATGGGGCGCCTCGGCTACATCCCGGTCTGCGATCCGTATCACGCGCTGGTCTGTTTCCCGTACGATCCGCCGGCGTACGAAGACACGAACTTCGGAAGCTCCGCCTTCGCTATCAATCTCCGCGCGGACATGGAGACGGAAGCCGAATGCCTCGCGGCCCAGCCCGCCGAAGACGCGCGCGGCGCCGTCCTGCTCGGCGAGACGGTCTTCTCGTCCTTCTCCTTCGCCGACGCCGCGATGAGCCACCGCCTCGACGGCTGGAACTACCGCGCCTTCCGCGAAGGGGGCTGCTATGAACTTACGACGCGCGTCTTGAGTTCCGCCTACGAGGTCTGGGAACCGGGCGCCATCCGGGAATTCACCCTGGCCGACGAGGCCGCCGTGCGCCTCGAGCTCGAGAAGATGCTGAAGAGCTTCCGATTCCAGGCCGACCTCGAACTCCTGTGAACGCTCCGGACCGGCCCTCGCGGCCGGTCCTGGTTTTCCCCTTGAAAAGAAGGGCGAAAAATGATAGACTGTATGGGTATGAACCAAGACGCCAAGGATCATCGCGTGACGGCCGCGCTCTCGTATGTGCTGCTCCTCTTCCTCGTCCCCATGACGAAGAAGTCGAGCCCGTTCTGCCAGTTCCACGCCAAGCAGGGCATCGCGCTGTTCGTGACCTGGATCGTCGTCTCGTTCTTCGCCTGGATCCCGTTCGTCGGCTGGGCCGCCTGGCTCTCGCTCCTCGTCATCAATGTGATGGCCATCGTGAAGACCCTGAACGGCGAATCCTGGGAACTGCCGATCCTCGCCAAGTACGCGAAGCAGATCAAATTGTAACCGCCGACATCGTCGATCGATATGAAAGATATTCTTGAACGGGTTGAAACCCTCCGCGCGCAGATCGCCTCCACGCGGAGGTTGCTTTGACGACGCCGCCACGCGGGAAGAACTGAAGAAGTACGAGGAGCAGATGCAGGATCCGGCGTTCTGGAACGCGCCGGACCGCGCCAAGGTCATCGCCCAGCAGGTCGCCGAAATCCGCCGCGAGCTCGAGACCTGGGATGAGCTCGAGAAGGGCGCCGCCGACCTGGTCGGCCTCGCTTCCGGCCTCCAGCCCGACGAAGAGGCCGAATTCCGGCCCGAAATCGAGAAGCAGATGGCCGAGCTGGAGAAGACCTTCAAGGAACTCGAGTTCCTGGTGCTCTTCAGCGGCCGCTACGACGCGCACAACGCCATCGTCACCTTCCATTCCGGTTCCGGCGGCACCGAGGCCCAGGACTGGACGGAGATGCTCTTCCGCATGATCACCCGCTTCTGCGAGAAGAAGGGCTGGACCGTCCGCTTGCTGAACGAGGCCAAGGGCCAGGAAGCCGGCCTCAAGGGCGCCACGATCGAAGTCATCGGCCGCCATGCCTACGGCTGGCTGAAGAGCGAGCACGGCGTGCATCGCCTCGTGCGTATCTCGCCGTTCGACGCCGCCAAGGCGCGCCATACCTCCTTCGCGCTGATCGAGGTCATGCCCGACATCGGCGACACGGCCGACATCAAGATCGATCCGAAGGACCTGCGCATCGACACCTTCCTCTCCGGCGGCCACGGCGGCCAGGGCGTGAACACCACCTACTCGGCCGTCCGCATCGTCCATGTGCCGACCGGCATCATGACGACCTGCCAGAACGAACGCTCCCAGATCCAGAACCGCGAGAGCGCCATGAAGATGCTGAAGGCCAAGCTCGCGCTCATCGAGGAGGAGAAGCATCAGAAGGAGATGCAAGGCATCCGCGGCGAATACCACAGCGCGGAGTGGGGGAATCAGGCGCGTTCCTATGTCCTCCAGCCGTACCGCATGGTCAAGGACCACCGCACCAAGTTCAAGTCGAGCGACACCGACGGCGTGCTCGGCGGCGGACTCGAACCGTTCATCGAGGCCTATCTCAAATGGCAGCGCGACCCTGAAGCCTATCTCGCCTCTCATGCCCAAGAAGACGACGATGAAGAATAAGAAGGCCTTGGTCACCGGCGGCGCGGGCTTCATCGGCTCGACGCTCGTCGACCGCCTGCTGGCGGAAGGCTTTTCGGTCGCCGTCGTGGACGACCTCTCGAACGGCCGCCGCGAATACCTGAATCCCGCCGCGCGCTTCTACCGGGCCGGCCTGACGAGCCCGAAGCTCGCCGGCGTCTTCGCCAAGGAGAAGCCCGACTTCGTCTTCCATCTCGCCGCGCACATCGACGCGCGCGTTTCCGTCGCCGACCCCATCCATGACGCCGAGGTGAACATCCACGGATCGCTCCGCATCCTCGAAGCCTGCGTCGCCGTCGGCGTGAAGAAGCTCGTCTTCGCGTCCTCCGGCGGCGCCATCTATCACGACACGAGGAGTTTCCCGACGAAGGAATCCGAAGCGCCCTCGCCGCTCACGCCCTACGGCATCTCCAAGCTCGCCTTCGAGCACTACCTGAAGGCCGCCAACCATCATTTCGGCCTTGAATACGCGGCCCTGCGCTACGCCAATGTCTACGGCCCGCGCCAGGACCAGAAAGGGGAGGGCGGCGTCATCGGCGTCTTCTGCAAGATGCTGCTCGACGGCAAGAAGCCGAAGATCTTCGGCGACGGGAAACAGACGCGCGACTTCGTCTATGTCGATGATGTCGTCGAGGCGAACCTGAAGGCGCTCGCCGCCAGGAAGTCCGGCGTCTGGCATGTCGCCACCGGCCGCGAGACGAGCGTGAACGCCGTCGCGCGCCTCATCGCCGAGGCGTTCGGCTGGAAGACGGGCTTCGGCAAGGGTCCGACGCCCGACGGCGATGTCCGGCGCAGCTGCCTCGACGCCGCGAAGGCGAAGAAGGATCTCGGCTGGAAGCCCGAAGTCCCCGTCGACCTCGGCATCCGCCGCACCGTCGCCTGGTTCAAGACGCGTCGCTGACATGCACATCCTCCGCATCGACCCGAAGAAGCCCGACGCCGCGTCTTTGAAGAAAGCCGCCTCCGTCTTGAAGGCGGGCGGCCTCGTCGTCTATCCCACCGAGACCGCCTACGCGCTCGGGTGCGACCCGAAATCCGCCAAAGCCGTGAAGCGGCTTTTTTCCGTGAAAGCGCGCGACGCCTCCAAACCCCTGCCCCTCATCGCCGCCACGAGATCCCAAGCAAGCAAAACCGCGCGGTCGGGCGTTTTCGCCCGCGCGCTGGCGGACGCGTTCTGGCCCGGTCCGCTCACGCTCGTGGCGCCCGCGGCGGCGCGTTTCGCGACCGGCGTTGCCTCGAAGCGCGGCGAGCTCGCCGTCCGCGTGAGCCCGCATCCCGTCGCCGCCGCGCTCGCGAAAGCGCTCGGCCGCCCCGTCGTCTCCACCTCCGCCAACCGCTCCGGCGGCGTCACCGCCTACGACATCCCGTCCGTCCTCGCCCAGCTCGGCGCGCTGCCGGAGCTCGTGCTCGACGCGGGATCGCTCAAGCAGGCGCCCGTCTCCACGATCGTCCGCGCCTCCGACGGCGTCGTGGAAATCCTGCGTGAAGGCGCCGTCTCCGAAGACGACCTGCATCGCGCGTTGATGAAGACCCTATGACCGCCTTCCGCGATGTCTTCGAGCGCTTCCTCGCCACCCACGCCTCGCGCCAGGTGAAGGGCTTGATGTCGGCGACCGCGCTCCTGAATTTCGCGGTCTCCTCCATCAGCCTCTTCGAACCGATCTACCTGTACACGCTCGGCTGGTCGTTCGCGTCCATCTGCCTCTATTACTTCGCCGTCTACGCGCTCACCTTCTTCCTCCTGCCGTTCGGCGCGCGCTTCGTGGGACGCCTGGGCTTCCAGCACGCCATCCTGTATTCGAGCCCGTTCCTCATCGTCTACTACCTGGCGCTCTTCGCCATCCCGAACCATCCCGGCTTCATCGCCTTGGCCGTCGCGGCCTTCACGGCGCAGAAGATCCTGTATTGGCCGGCCTTCCACGCGGAGATGGTGAAGTACGGCCACGACGGCGAGCGGGGGAGGGAGATCTCGAACCTGGCGAGCCTCTCGTCCTTCGCCACCATCCTGGGACCGACCTTCGGCGGCGTCCTCATCGCCGTCGCCGGCTTCCCGGCCGCCTTCATCGCCGCGAGCCTGCTCATCCTCGCTTCCAACATCCCGCTGCTCTCCATCCCCGAGGAGCGCTCGAAGGATGGCTTCGCGTACCTGCCGGCGCTGAAGCGCGTCTTCGCCAAGGAGCATCGCGGCGATGTCGTCGCGATGTCGGGTTACGGCGAGGAATTCGTGGCGATGGTCGTCTGGCCCATCTTCCTCTTCACGACGCTCAAGGGCTACGCCTCGACCGGCGTCATCGTCTCGGTCTCCATCCTGATGACGACGCTCACGATGCTCTTCATCGGGCGCCTCTCGGACCTGCAGAGCCGCCACGCCGTCCTCCGCACCGGCGCGGTCTTCACTTCGGTCTCATGGATCTTCCGCGTCTTCCTGTCAGGGCCGCAGGGCGTGCTCTTCGGCGATTTCTTCTACCGTTCCGCCCGCTCGCTCCTCGGCATCCCGATGATGTCGGTCGTCTACGAGCGCGCCGGCAAGGGGCCGATGCTCGAACGCCTCATCATGTTCGAGATGGCCGTCATCCTCGGCAAGGCCGTCTTCATGGTCGCGGGCTTCGTCCTCGCGCTCGCGTTGCCGGGCAACTTCGCGGCCTTCTTCCTCTTGGCCGCCGCCGCGTCGCTCCTCTACGCCAAGCTTCCCTGATATGGCCATCCGCAGGTACGGACAGCACTTCCTGACCGACGACGGCATCGTCCGCAGGATCGTCGAAGGTTCCGGCGTCACGAAGGACGACGCCGTGCTCGAGATCGGTCCGGGACGCGGCGTCCTGACGCGCGCGCTCGCCGAGGCCGCGCGCAAGGTGCTGACGGTCGAGATCGACCGGCGCCTCCACGCGCTTCTCGTCGAGGACGGGCTTCCGGGGAATGTCGAACTCGTGCGCGCTTCGGCGCTCGACCTCTCGCCGGAGGATCTGGAAGCGAAGCTCGGCGTCGACTGGAAGCTCGTCGCCAACCTGCCGTACGAGATCACGACACGGACCCTCGAACGGTTCCTGCCGATGCGCACGGCGACCGGCAAAGGACCGACCTCCGTCTCGTTGATGCTCCAGAAGGAAGTGGGGGAGCGCATCGTCGCCAGGAAAGGCGCCATGAACCGCCTCGCGGCGTTCTGTGGATATTACGCGGACGCCCGCATCCTTTTTGATGTGCCGCCAGGCGCCTTCTCGCCTCCGCCCAAGGTGCGTTCCTGCGTCGTCCGACTCGACATCCGCCCCTCCGTCGCCCTCTCCGGACCGCAGGAAGACCGATTTTTCCGGCTCTTGGACGCCGGATTCTCCGAAAAACGCCGCCAACTGAAGAACACGCTCGCGTCCGTCCTCGGCAGCGACGCCTCGGAACGCCTCCGCGCGGCCGGCATCCGTCCCGAAGCGCGTCCGGAGGAAACTTCGCTCGAAGAGTGGATTACTTTGGCTCAACAGGTGTGATACAATCGGGGCATGCCCGATGATCCGACGATCACGGACGAACAGCCCCAAAGGCACCGCGCTGGGGCGTGGGTTGTTTTGCTTATGGGCGCCGTCGGACTCGTTCTCGGATTGACGCAGTGGCGCGGATCGTTCAGCTCGGCGTTCGCGACGACGGGCGAGCGCTTCCGGACGCCGGACCAGATCGAAGCCGAGCGCGTCGAGGCGTTGAAGGCCAAGGACACCGACATGGACGGGCTGAACGATTACGACGAGAGCTATGTCTACCAGACCAGCCCCTATCTGCAGGACTCGGATTCCGACGGCGACGACGATCGCACCGAGCTGGCCGCCGGCGCCGACCCCAACTGCCCCAAGGGCAAGGAGTGCGCCATCTTCTCGGGAGCTTCCTCGGAGGGCGTCTCCGCCAGCGCGACATCGAGCCTCGAGGCGCAGGAGCAGGAAATCCTGGAACAGCTCCTGAACCCCACCCCCGCCGAGATCCGCCAGCTCCTGCTGCAGTCCGGCGTCAGCCAGGAAGAGCTCGAGAGCATCGATGACGCGACCCTGATCGAACTTTATCGGGAGTCCCTGATGGAGGCGCAAGCCGATATCGAACCATAGCCTATGCGCGGTCGGAGCCTGTTCCCACGGAAAATCCGGATCGTCATCCTGCTCGCGGCGCTTTTCGCGACCGGCACCTTTGGCGTTTTTGGTCCCGTGCGCCGCGCCTCCGCCCAGCCCGCCAGCACGCAAGGACAGGTCATCCAGGCCGGGCTTGAAGCGAAGGATGCCGTCGAGACGACGGTCCAGACCGGCATCCAGACTTCGGACCTCGCGCAGAACACGACGCAGACGACGCTCGCGGTGAAGGAGGAGGCCAAGGCCACCTGGAGGGTCGCCCTGCAGAACACGGCGGCGATCGCGCTCCTCAACGGCCTCAACTATTTCGCGCAGAAGGTGGCGTACGACGCGGCCGTCTATGTCGCGGCCGGCGGAAAGGGCCAGGTGCCGCTCATCTTCGATTCGCCGGGACGCTATTTCAAGAGCGTCGGCGCGGACGCCGCGGGCGAGATCCTCGGATCCCTCACGCAGAATTCGGATTTCCTCAAGAAATACGGCATCAACCTCTGCGCGCCGAGCAACCCGCGCATCGCGCTGAACCTCAAGCTCGGATTCCTGAAGAGCTTGCCGGGGATGGGGGTGACCACGAACCTGCCGACGCCGAAGTGCACCTGGGACAGCATCCAGAACAACTGGGAGACCTTCACCACGCAGGACCCCGCCACCGTCCTGGACAATGTCGGCGTGATGTTCTCGCCGGGCGAGAGCTCGCTCGCGGCGGCGATCGAGGTCAACAACGCCGCCCTCAAGGAGATCAACCTCCGCAAGTACACCTCCGGCCTCGAATACACGGTCGGCCAGGGCTTCAAGGCGGTCACCGACAAGATTTCCGGCGTCACGAAGACGCCGGCTTCGACGGTCAAGAACACCTTCGATTACAGCGTGCAGGAAGGCTTCAAGGTCAAGGATGACACGAAGGCCGTCGGTATCGGCGCCATCGGCTCGGGCGCCTTCGCCGTGCTCACGCCGGCGCTCAAGACCTTCGCCGGCACCCTCACGGAGAGCCTGATGAAGAAGGTCTTCGAGAAGGGCCTCATTTCCGTCAGCGACATCCTCGGGCTCGAGGTCGATACCGCCGACCTCGCGACGAACTTCGCCGGCACCCCGCCGCTCGGAGGCCGCGCGACGGCGGAGCTCGCGAACGCGTCGCTCCTCACCCCCAAGATCCTCTCGCTCAGCAACTACAACGAGCTGACCGACTTCGCCGCGTGCCCGACCGACAGCCGCACGCCGAACAACTGCCTGATCGACCAGCAGTTCTACACGGCCATCTCGCTCGCGGACCAGGGGAGGCCCGTGACCGTCCGGCAGGCCGTCCAGCAGGGCTTCCTGAACTCCGGGTGGCAGCTCCTTCCGCTCGCGCACCGCAAGAACCTGCAGGAGACCTGTTACAAGGAAGCGTTCTGCTACAGCAATCTCGTCAAGCTCCGCAAGGCGCGCATCATCCCGGTCGGCTGGGAGCTCGCGGCGAACTCGCCGTTCAACGATGTCAACCGTCCGGTGACGCTCGGCGAGGCGATGGATCGCTTCCACGACTGCCCGATGACGACCGACGCGGACGGCAACGAGATCGTCGACGAGAGCAAGCTGCCGGATCCCTTGCACCCCTGGTGCCACCTGATCGATCCGGAATGGGTGCTGAAGTACCCGGTCGCCATCTGCCGCCAGGCCGGTCCGGGACCGATGCCGATCAGCGCGCAGTCGCCGGCGCGCATCCAGAGCTGCGTCGATGTCGCTTCGTGCGTCGCGGAAGACGCCGCGGGCAACTGCATCGGCGGGTACGGCTACTGCATCCGCGAGAAGAGCGCATGGAAGCTGGACGCCGACGCCTGCCCGGCCCAATACGCGAGCTGCACCACCTACCGCCGCGCCGACGGCGCCAATCTCTCGTTCCTCGCGAACACGCTCGACGCCGGCCCCTGCAATTCCGAGAATGCCGGTTGCCGCCAATACAGCCTTTCCCCGAACGCGGTGCCGAACCCCGGCTTCGAGGATGTCCTCGACGGCCAGCCACGCGACTGGACCCTTTCGCCGTCCGCCCGCTTCCATCGCGGAGGCAGGCTGTCGTTGCGCGGCGCCTCCGCCGTCGGCGTCACCGGCGGCTCCGACGCGAGCGTGACGGTCGACGGGCTCATCGCCGGCACGGACTACCGGCTCTCCGCTTCCGTCCTGCAGGAACTTGAAGGCACATCGGCGGTCGGTACGCTGCGCCTGTCCTTCAGGAACGATCAGGGCGCGGCGATCGCGTCCGGACCGCTGGAATCCACCTGCGATGTCGTCGCCGGCGGCACCGCGGTCGAGCTTGATGTCGTTTCGACGAGCCTCGGCTACCTCTCCGGCGAGTGCCAGGTCACGCTGCCGTCCGACGCGGTCTCGGCGGAGCTCGTCCTGACCTCGAACGCCGCCGTCGGCAACCGCACCTGGTTCGACGAGATCGGGCTCTTCGGCGCCTCGTTCTCGGCTTCCCCGCACGACGCGGTCCTGATGAACGCGAAGGTCGAGAAGTGCTCCGAAGATCAGGCCGGCTGCACGGAGTTCGTGAGGCTCTCGACGGGCACCCTGAATGTCCTGCGCAACCCGAGCTTCGAGACGGAAGCGGACGGCGTTCCGGCGTTCTGGGAAGGCGCCCAGGCGTCGCAATACGAGAACGGCACCTTGCTGGGCGAGGACGGCAGTTCCGCCTACGCGCTTTCGACCACGCAGATTTCGCAGACGGTGGGCGGCCTCCTCGCCGATGCCGCATACAGCTTCTCGATCGTGACGCGTCTCGACGCCGAGGGCGCGACGGCCGGCACCGCGACGCTTCAACTTTTCGACACCGCCGTCCCGCCCCAGCCGATCGCCCCGCTCTCCGTCGAGGGCTGCACGCTCTCCGGCACCGCCATGCGGCTGCCGCTCGCGGCCGGACAGGCCTACGCGCGTTCGGCCTGCAGCTTCATCACGCCTTCGGAGGTCGGATCGGTCGCCGTGCGGCTTTCCGCCGGAGGCTCGACGCCGAGGATGCTGGCGGATGCCGCCCAGCTCGAGCTTTCCGTCCGCGCGACGGGCTTCCATGACGGATATTCCGCATCGGCCCAGCGCGTCTCCCTGAAGAAGGCGCCGGAGGGCCTCAACTGCACCGGATCCAACCCGCCGGCGGAGTGCGCGAACTTCGCGCCTTCGTGCCGCCGCGACGAGGTCGGCTGCAACGCCTACACCCCCGTCGACGGGGGAGCGACCGTCCCGGCCGTGACCACGGACGGCGATCTTTGCCCGTCCGAATGCTCCGGGTACGACACCTTCCGGCAGGAACCGTCCAATTTCAGCGACGCGCGCTTCCCGCTGTTCCTGATCCCGTCCACGGCCGCCAGCTGCACGGCCGCGGAAGCGGGATGCTCCGAATTCACCAACATCGAACGCCTCGCGGCCGGCGGAGAATCGCGCGAGTACTTCT
>DYFX01000027.1 GCA_020724945.1 Candidatus Paceibacter sp. | reverse complement strand
TGCACATCTTCATTCCTTTCATCATACGGATGAGACGCGAATTGCTTCCGAGGCTTAATCGCCCCGATGACCGCTCCAGTATATCACGATTTTTCGGACTTTTCCACAGGCCGGCGTTTCTTCCAAGCGCGGACGGCGCGCGCGAGGAGGTAGCCGAGGACGACCGAAATCCCGATGAACGCGAAGGAGCCGAGCGCCGGGAGGTAGAAAAGAAGGTCGTCGTAGGTCATGCACTCCATGATACACTGTCGGCATGAAACGCATCTTTTTTCCGCTCTTCCTCGTCGCGGCCCTCGCCGCCGGCTGGTGGTATGTGCGCGACCGGCCGGATCTGCTGATGCCGATCGAGGACGCGGCCGAGCGCGTGACCGAGACCGTGCGAGAGACCGCTGCGGCGGTCTCCGCGCCGCCGCCGCTCCGCAAGGAGGGCGAAGCGCCGAATGCGCAGCTGACGGTCGAGGGCGTCGTCCTCGAGACGAATCGCCATCGCGCCGACCAGGGCGTCGCCGCCCTCCGGCGCGACCCCCTGCTTGATGCGGCGGCCGAAGCCAAACTGAAGGACATGTTCGAGCGGCAGTATTTCGCGCACGACTCCCCCACCGGCGAAGGGCCGGCGGATGTGATCGCGGCGGCCGGATACGCGTTCGTCACGGTCGGCGAGAACCTGGCGCTCGGCAACTTCGCCGACGACCGCGAGCTCGTGCAGGCCTGGATGGACAGCCCGGGTCACCGCGCCAACATCCTCGAACCGAAGTTCACGGAGATCGGCGTCGCCGTCGGCCGCGGCCTGTACGAAGGCCGCATGACCTGGATGGCGGTACAGGAGTTCGGAAAACCGCTGTCCGACTGTCCGGCGGTGAGCGCGGAGCTCCAGGCGTCGATCGAGGACGGCAAGGCGCGGCTCGAAACGCTCGAAGCCGAAGCGACGGCGCTGAAAGCCGAGCTCGACGAGGCCGACCGGCCGCGGTCGCGCGAGGAACGCGACGCCTACAACGCCAAGGTGGACGCCTATAACGCGCTGGTGCGCGAGATCAACGCGCTGATCGGCCGCATCCAAGGCGAGATCGCCGTCTACAACGGCCAGGTGCAGGCCTACAACGCTTGCGCGCAGTGATCCGAAAAACCCCGCTTCCGCGGGGTTTTTCCTTTCGGTATCAGGGAAGATCCACGGCGACGGTCGCTGACGCCTCGTCGATGGCGACGAGACGGATGACGGCGCCGAACGCCTCCGCTTGCGGACGCGTGACCTGGCCGAGCCGGATTTCGAGATGCTCCGATGCGGGCGTGTCGAGGCTGACATCCAGCACGGCGGAGAGCTCCCCCGCCCAGATGCACTGGACATCCTTCGGGCAGCGCGAATCCTCGATGGCCGTGAGCGAGAGGACCAGGCCGCGGAACCAGTACGGCGGCGCGCCCGGTTCGAGCCGGACCGATTCGGGTTCGGGCGCTTCCGGAACCTCTTCGACGAAGGTCGTGTCCCCCGCGCGGCACTGGCGCGGATAGGACTCCATCACCGGGTTTCCGGCGGCGGCGCACTCCTCGAAATTCGTGACGACCGCCTCGGCGCGCAGGCAGCCGGCGCCGAGAAGGGGCAGGAGCGCGAGGAGCGGAAAGATGCGGCGCATACGCTATTCGACGATCTGCGCGACGAGCGCGCCCGCTTCCGCGCGGCTGATCATGACATTATGGAGCTCCACCTGCGCGGTCTTGCCGGCGCCGCAGTCCACCGTGTCGGCCCACTGGACCGTCGGGGCGTTCCTGGCGTTGACCTTTTCGGGATTGGTCTCGAAGTAGTTCCCGTGATTCCGGAATTCGAGGCCCCAAGCCGTGCCGGTATTGGCGTGCCAATGCTCCGCGCGGTCGCATTCAGGACCGGTGAACTTGTGGAACTGCTTTACCGGATACCAGGCGGTGCCGATCTTCAGCATCTCGACGAACCAGACATCCTGCAGGTTGCCCGATTCGAAGCCCGAGACATCGAGCGCCGTCTTCGGCGGGTGCGCCGCGACCCAATCGGCCCTCGGCGACTGGGCATACGCCCACTCGATGAAGACGGCGGTGTTCCCGCGATAGCGGTAATTGAACATCCGCGCGCCGTCGACGGGATACATGTCGAGCGCGCCGGACTCATGCGACAGCGGGTCATGCACGCCGAGATAGGTCCGGCCGTTCGAACCGAAGGCGCCGACGCCGGACATCATGTGCCCGCCCTGGCGCTCCCATTCTCCCGAAGCCTCGTTCCAGGTGTAGTAGCCGATGGCGATCTCGACGGCTTGGCCCTTCTTCAGCTCGACCGCGATCTTCCGGACGATGTCCGGGTCGTAGGTCTCGCTCTCGATGCGATGCGAATAGATCGGCAGGCCGTGCCGCTCGGTGAACGCGACCTTGGCGGGCAGGACCTTGTCGCGCATGTTCGCGCCGGATTCGCGCCGCCAGCCGAGATCGGGCTTCAGCTCGTTCATCGTCTCCTCCTGCGTCTTCGGCATCTTGTCCTCGAAACCGTAGCGCTTGGCGAGCCAGTGGAGGCCGTTGGAGATGGAGGTCGGCACGCATTCGTTGGTGTCCTGGAAACGGTCCGGTACGCCTTCCTGGAAGACCTCGAAATCGGAGCCTGCGGCCGGCATGGCATCTGCGGCCGGCGCCGCGCCGACGGCGGCGGCACCAGGCATGTCGCCGCCCGCGGCGGACGCATCGACCATGAACGCTTCGGCGTCCGGCGTCGTGAAGCGCTCCTGCGGCCTCGACGGCGCGGGCGCCGGGGCGTCGGACGGGGGCGTCGGGAAGTTCCCGAGGATGCCGCCGGCGCCGCCGTTCTCCGGATGCGCGATGAAGAGGTCGCCGAAGTCCTCCGTCGCGAAGGAGGCGATCGTCGCCTCGGCCGCCGCGGACTTCGCGCGGATCTTCCCGTCCCAACCCTCGACGGGCTCCTCGGTCAGCATGGCGACGAGGTCGAAGTGGTTGCGCGTCGGGACATCGGCATCGACGATCCCGAAGGAGAAGGTGTTGGCCCCTTCGATGACCTTGGCGCGCGAATTCTTCACGAGCCATTCCTCCTGGACGCCGCCGGTCGTCTCGTAGGCGGCGAACTTCCCGTCCTTGTTGAGATCGATGGCGATGTTGGCGATCGCGTACGCTTCATCCTTCCGGGTGAACGGCACCGTGACATGCGCGGCCGGCGTGGGTTCCCCCTTGTAGTGGATGCGCGTGGCCGTGACTTCGCCGATCAACGACATGTCGGGCTTCGGAGCGATCAGGAGCCAGAGGCCGACGGCGAGCGCGACGAGCGCCGCGGGCATGAACCGTTTGTTCCAATGTGGCAGCATAGTGCCTTCACGATACCATATCCCCGAAAGAAAAATCCCCGGCGTCAGTCGTCGGGGAACCCGTTCGTGTTCACCTCGTGAATGAGGTTCTCGAGCGTACCTGGCGCTTCCGCCTCGATGTCGTCGAGCATCTCGACGAACCGTTCGGCGTCGGCGTCGTCCATCTCCTCGATGAAACGGTCGGCTTCGCGCTTCTTGTCGGCGTCGATCTCGAGCCTGTCGAGCAGGCGCCGAAGCTTCTGTTTGGGAGTCTCTCGGGACAAGGTGCGGCTCCTGTGGAAATCCTCGGAGGCAGTATAGCAAAAACCGCCCGCAGGCGGCGCTAGGCGTCCTGGTAGGCGGTGTACTTGTCGCTGCGGCCGCGCGCCTTGTCGGCCGGGTACTTCTTCGCGTTCTCCGCCAGCTTGTCGAGGACGGCCCGTTCGAGATCGATGCCGAGATCGTGCGACAGGAAGAGCAGGTAGATCATCACATCGGCGAGTTCCTTGCGCAGTTCCGCCTTGCCTCCGTTCTCGAGGTACGCGGCGACCTTGGCGCCGTCCTTCCAAAGGAAGTGCTCCAAGACCTCGGCCGCCTCGATCGAGAGGCCGGTCGCGAGATCCTTGGGGGTGTGGAACTGCCGCCAGTCGCGCTCGTCGCGGAAGGCGTTGGCGGCCTCGGTCAGGCGGTGCAGGGCGTCCATAGGGTATCGGTCACAGCCTAGCACGCTCCAGGAGGCGTTTGAAGCGGGCGAAATCCTCCGTCGGCATCACGGCGCCCAGGCGCAGGAGACCGTCCTTCGCGTGGACGAAGCGCTCGTCGATCGTCCGCGCCGTCTCGTAACCCGCCGCGCGGAGCTTCTCGGCCGTGGCGTCGTCGTGAAGGCCGAACGGATACGCGAACGCCGCGATCGGCTCTCCGAAACCGTCTTCGAGCGTCTTCTTGCTGCCGGAGATTTCGGCGTCGATCTCGCGCGGGTCGGTCAGGCGCGTCAGGTAGGCGTGATAGCGCGTGTGGCTCCCGAACTCCATCCCCGCGGCGCGCATCTCGCGCATCTGTTCCCAGGTCAGGTAGCCGGGCCGATCGATGGCGTTGGTGAAGACGAAGAAGGTCGCGGTGAAGCCGTACGCGCGGAGCAGGGGGAAGGCGCTGGCATAGTGGGTATCGCGTCCGTCGTCGAAGGAGAGGATGATCGGTTTCGGCGGCAAGGGCGCGCCGTCGACGAGCGCGGCGTGCAGGGCGTCGAAGGAGATGCTTTCGTAGCCCTGCTCCTTGAGCCAGGCGAGCTGGCGGTCGAGCTCCTCCGGCGGCACTTCGAACTGCCGGTCGGATGCGCTGATGCCGGCCGGGATCGGACGAATATTGTGGTACGCGAGAATCGGCACGCGGACGGAGGCGGGCGGCTCCGCCGCTTCCGGGGTGGCGGGCGCCTCATCCCGATCGATGGGCGCGGCCTCCGCAAGGACCGCGGCGTCCTCGTCCGGGGCGCGCTCGGGCGGCATCCGCGTCAAGAACGCTCCGCCCAAAAGGAGGCAGGCGGCGAGCGCCGAGAGGATGCCGAGCGTGCGATCCTTCATACGGCGACAGTGTAGCAGATGCGCGGCCGCCTTTGCCTCCGCGCGCGCCCGTGCTTCAATGCCGGCATGCACCTTCTCCCCGCAAGGCTCGCGGCCTTGTTGAGCCTGGCGGCGATCCGGCTCGACAAGGCGCGTATCCCCTTGTGGGGATACCATTTCGCCCTCTGGAGGCTTCGCGCCGCGTATCCCGACCCCCTGCGCGACTTCCCGCCCCTGCCGCCGGTCCATCCGCACTACGCCCTTTGGACATTCCCGCCGATCGCGGCTTCGATGGCCATCCTGGGCGGCCGCGTGCGCCTCGCGCCGGGCGGCATCCTGGAACTCCCCAGCCTCGACGCCAAACGGACGCTCTCGATCCTGAAGAGTCTCGGATGGGCGCAGGAGATCGACGCCGTCCGGCCGCTCGTCGAACCGTTCATCGCCTGGTCGGAGCCCCTGCGAAAGGAAGACGCCATGCCCCGCGATCCCGCCGACATCTACGCCGACATCCTGGTCGCGCTCTTCAGCCTCGCGGCCATCGGCCACGGGCACGAGAAGACGCGCGTCGCCGACTTCCATCGCCTGATGGTCACGCTCCGCGCGGAATTCCCGAACGACCTGCCGCCGTTCGACGAGGTCGGGCGGCCGCCGTTCCGGTCGTCGAACCTCCTCTCCGACGCGCTCCACCGCGCGCTCTACGCCGACCCGCCGAAGATCGTCGTACGGGACGGGAGCGACCTCGCCGTCGATCGCGCGGCGGCGATGCGGAACCTGAACGGCTTCGACGCCTTCACCCGCGCGCGCCTCGTGAAGGCGCTCACCAAGGTCGCCGACCGCCTCGTCGCCATCTTGCGCGCCGAAGACGACGGCCCGACGCCGCCGATCGGCGCGTGAACCTCGCGGCCTCCCGCACGGGAGGCTTTTTTCGTCTATGAAAAAAGACCCCCGAACGGATCGAGGGTCACATGGAGGTGAGCAGGCTGATGACGATCGCGCGCTCGAGCGCCTCGAGCTCGCGCATGCGGCGATACTCGTCGTCCATCCGGAGGAACTCGTCTTCCGAGATGCGGAACCAAGCGCCGCTCACGAGCTGATCCCCCGGCTGGCAGGGGTCGCCGCGATAGACGACCTTGAGCATCGGTCCGTCCGTGCCGACGACGGTCATCGTGCCGTGCGGGCGGATCGGGACCCACTCGGAACGCCCGCAGTGGCGGGTGACGACCGGCGTCTCGCGGAACGGGCCGCCGGCGCGGAGGCGCGCGTCGACCCGTTCGGCGCCGCCGAGATAGGCGCGCACCATGCGCGTCTTGGGGACGCGGGCGACGGCGCCGGGAAGCGCGCGGCCGGTCGGCGGATGCGGCGCCCATTCGGGCAGCTTCCGCTCGTACGGTTCCGATCCGCCGACCAGCCCTTCGGCCGTCAGGCGCAGGTCCTGCGGCGTCGCGAAGAGCAGCGCGTCGGACGGGCACTCCTTGCGCTCGGTCGGCGGATGCGGCGCCGCGTAGAACGCGAGCGCCCGAGCGGCGTGGCGCGTGATGAGGTGGAAGGCGCCACCCGGCGCCACCCGGACATCGTCGCCGTAGCGATAGGTCATCCCGAGGACCTCGATGGGTTCCGGATTGACGATCCGGACCCAGGACGGCTGCTTCACCCTGATGGTCTCGACATGCATCCGTTCCCCCTTGAAGGATCCGTTTCCACTTGAACAGAAAAACGCCCGCCTGTCAATCGGCGGACGCTGGAGGAAAGAGCTCGGCGAAGGCGTCGCACACGCCGTACCCCTTCACGACGGCGCGGGTCGCCCCGCCGGCGACCATCTTGTCGTTGAACTCGGACGAGGATGAGCAGGCCAGGATCGGGCCCTCGTATCCGGCGCGGCGGCGCAGCCAGCGCACGAGCTTCTCGCCGTTGCAGGCGCGGCCGCGTTCCGGAAACGGGTCGGCGCCGGCGTGATGCGGGAAGCAGCCGTCGACGACGATGGCTTCGAACGGTCCGTGTTCCTCGACGGCGCGGATGGCGTCGTCGAGCGTCTCCGCCGTCACGAGCTCGAAGGCGCCGTCATGACAGAGTTTCGCGCGATACGCTTCGAGCACGAGCGGCTCGTCTTCGACGATCAGGATCCTGTGCGGCATCGGCGGCTCCTGGGAATGTCCTGCCCCCGTCATACGCCTCCCCTCGTCGGCCGTCAACGGACCGTGAGAAGCTCCTCCCAGCTCGTCGTGTAGCGCGGCGAGCGGCGTTCGGATTTCGGCCTCCACGACCGGTCGACGCCCTCGGCGGCGAATCGGACGGTGCCCGTCCCCCACTCCGCGTTGATGCCGTCGACGGCGCGCCAGACGGCCTCGCGCTTCGGGTCGGCCGCGCGGTTCCCGAAGAGCTTCAGTTGGGTGGCGTCGTCGGGCGCGAGCCCGGCCAGGCGCACGCCCGCCTTCTTATAGGAGAGGCCGGGTTCATGGATCGCTTCCAGGACGCCGTGCGAGGCGCGGATGAGGTCGGGCGTGTCGGCCGTGGGATGGTCGAGCCGGATCGTCTGCCCGGAAGGATACGCCTGTCCGTAGCCCTGGCGGCGCAGTCCGACGAAGACGGTCATCTCCCCCGCCTTGAGCCCGTCGGCGCGGAGCGTCTCGGCGGCGGAGGCGACATGGACGGCGATGGCCTCCTTCAGTCCGGCGAGCGTCGCGACGGGACGGCCGAAGGAGCGCGAACAGATGACGCTCTTGCGATGCTCGCGCGCCTCGGCATGCTCGCCGCACGGGATGCCGCGCAGCTCCATCGCCACGCGGAGGGCTCCCGAACCCATGTGGCGTAGGATCCAGGCGTCGGGCAGGTCGCGGAAGGCGCGCGCGGAGCGGATGCCGGACCCGAGAAGCAGTTTCGCGTACTGCCGACCGATGCCCCAGAGGTCCGCCGGGTCGAAGGTCTCGAGCAGGGCGTCGGTCTCCGGATGCTCGAGGAGCGAAAAGACCCCTTCGAGCGCGGCATGCTTCTTGGCGAGCTTCGAGGCGGCCTTGGCGAGCGTGCGCGTGGGGCCGAGACCGATGGAGACCGGAATGCCGACATTCCGCCTGATGGCGGCGCGGAGCGCGCGACAGGTTTCGATTCCCTCCCCTGAAAGAGGAGGTGTCCGAAGGGCGGATGAGGGAGGAAATCTCAAAAAGGCTTCGTCGACGGAATAGACCTCGTACTCCTCCACATATTCCCCGATCGTCCGCATCACGCGGTCGGACATGTCGGCATAGAGGGAATGGTTGCCGGAGATCTGGACGACCTTATTCAGCCTCAAGCAATCCCGCCACTCGAAGGCTGGCGCCCCCATCGGGATGCCCAGCGCCTTGGCCTCGTTCGAGCGCGCCACGATACAGCCGTCGTTGGACGACAAGACGACCACGGGACGCCCCTCCAAACTGGGGGTAAATACCCGCTCGCAAGAGACGAAGAAGTTGTTACAATCCACCAGTCCGTAGAAGGTCTTCGGTTCGGTCGGCATATCCGGCAGGGTACGCTCCCGGACGGCGAACGCCGCAAGGCCCAGGGTCTTGACAAAAGCGCCGAAATCGGGTGAGATTGCGCCGCACTGTCGCGCCTCGTCGCGACACGGGATCATCAATCATCTTAAGGGGTATTCCCCTCCATCATCGCCGTCGCCGCTGCAAGCGGGGCGGCCTTTCACGCGTATGCGTAAGACTTCTCTCCTCGTCGCGATCGCCATGATCGCGCAAATCGCCCTCGGCACGGCCGCATATGCCGACCATAAGGACGATCACACCGGCGGCGGCCCGCCTCCGTCCGCAAACCTCGACCAGTGCTCCAACGGCCCGCTCGCGACGCCGAACGACTGCACCGGTTCCGCGTGGCAGAACGGCAACCTGAACGCCACGAACTCCCACTACGCGGAGGGCCAGTCGGCTCCGTACCGTGTCGTCATGGAAAATCTCCCGACGACCGGCACGCTTTCGCTCGTGATCGAATACGACATCAAGCACAGCGGCAAGCATGCCATCGACTACCTGACATCGTTCGATCGCACCGAGACCACGGCGAACCCGTGCTCCGGCGTCTCCCCGTGCTCGCTCTCCGGCACGGCAGCCTTCCCGGCTCCGAGCGCGGCCGGTTCCCCGGCCGCCGGACAGCCGACGACCTCCTTCAACGCCCTGCCGTCGGCCGGGCGCCAGCTTTCGCTGTATAACGCGACCATCGCCGGGTCCGGCATCACCTATGTCGCCCAAGGCGACCTGAACGCCGCTTCAGCCTCCACCCAGGTCCAGATCCAGTTCACGGCGTCCTCCTCGACCGTCGTCTTCGCTTGGGGCGGCCACATCGGATCGTCCGCCGACTGGGGCACCGGCAACTCCGCCGGCGGCATCAGCGGTTCGCCGTACCACATGCGCCTCGTGTCCCTGACTGGCGCGAACCTCGGCAACCAAGACCGCTCGCTCTCGGCCGACGCCGTTTCCGCCGCCACGCCGACCACCGGCACTCTCACGGTCATCAAGACCGTCGTCGGCAGCGACGCCGATGCCTCGGCGTTCACCCTGAATGTCACGGGCGGCAACGCCTCGCCGTCCAGCTTCCCGGGCGACAGCACGGGCACCGCAGTGACGGTCGACATCGGCGCCGAATACTCCGTCTCCGAGACCGAAGATGCCGCCTACACGACCGCCTACTCCGAAGGCTGCTCCGGCACGATGACGGCCGAGGGCGCGACCTGCACGGTCACCAACACCCTCATCGCTGAAGAGCCGGCTACCGGCACCATCACGATCCTGAAGACGATCGTGAACGACGGCGGCGGCCAGGCGACGATCGATGACTTCTCCTTCTACATCTACGAGGCTCCGGGCCAGGTCGTCGACGCCCAGTCGGGCATCGAAGTCGAACCCGGCGTCGCCACCGTCCTCGAACCCGGCACCTACTGGGTCTCCGAAAGCGGCTCCGCCGGCTATTATCAGGCGTCTTTCTCCGGTGCCTGCGATGACAGCCCGTTCGTCACTCTGGCCGCCGACCAGGACCTGACCTGCACCATCACCAACACCTATGTCCCGACGCCTCCGGCCACCGGCGATGTGACCGTCACCAAGATCGTCATCAACGACGACGGCGGCGAGGCCGAAGTCTCCGACTTCACGCTGTCGGTCGGACAGACGGTCGTCGTCTCCGGCGCGACGAATGCGTTCGCCGAAGGGTTCTATGTCGTCTCCGAATCCGGCCCGACTTCCGGCTACACGGCCACCTTCTCCGGCGACTGCGACGAGAACGGCAACATCACCGTCTCCGCCGGCGAACCCGTCAACTGCGTCATCACCAACGATGACATCGCGCCCGATGTCGAAGAGCCTTCGAACGGCACGCTCACCGTCGTGAAGGTCGTCATCAACGACGATGGCGGCACCGCGGTCATCGCGGACTTCCCGCTGTTCATCGGCGAGATGTCGGTGACCTCCGGAGCCTCGAACTCGCTCGAAGCCGGCCAGTATGTCGTGAGCGAGACCGGCTCCCCGGACTATGTCGCCTCGTTCTCCGGCGATTGCGACGCCAACGGCGTCGTGAACATCGAAGACGGCGACGAGAAGACCTGCACCATCACGAACGACGACAAGGAGCAGGGCGGCGGCGCTCCGCCGGCCTCCGGTACGCTCATCGTCGTGACCAAGGTCATCAACGATGACGGCGGCACCGCCATGCCCTCCTCGTTCCTGATGACCGTCGGCGACGGCATCGCCACGAGCTCGACCTTCGGCGGCTTCGACACCCCGGGCTTCTCGATGGCCTACTTCCCCGGCGCCTATGTCGTGAACGGCAGCGAAAACGCCGCCTACGACAAGACGCTCGGATCGAACTGCTCCGGCACGATGATCGCCGGCCTGACGGTCACCTGCGTCGTCACCTATGACGACCGCCCGACCGGCGGCTCGCCGACGCCTCCTCCAGAGGAACCGCCGGCGCCCCCGCAGCCGGAACCGGAAGTCCTCGGCGAGACCGATGATGCCCCCGTCCCGGTCCCGCAGGTGCTCGGCGCGACCGACAGCGACCTGCCGGTCACCGGCATGCCCGCTTGGACGCTCGCGTCCGTCCTGCTCGCCGCGGCCCCGTTCCTCCGCCGCAAGCGCGCGTAATCCCAACGAAAAGAAGCGCCGGTACAGACCGGCGCTTTTCGTTTATACTGGACGCATGAAGATCAAGGTCACGAGGGAAACGAAGCCGGCCCTTAAGAAGACCGCGCCCGCCGCGCCGCCGCTTCAGGCCGTCGCGCCTCCGTCGAAACCGGACCGCCGCCTGCTCCAGGCGGGCGGCATCTTGCTGGCCGTCCTCGCGCTCTTCCTGCTCGCCAATTCCGTCTTCTTCCTGAAGCGCGCCGCCCACCACCTGAACCCGCCGGCCGTGCTGGAACCGGAACCGCCCGCGCCGGATCCGTACCTGCTGGAGCTGGCCGGGACGCCCGACCGCCTGCGCATCCCCTCGCTCGGCATCGAGGCGCCGCTCGTGGAATCCGCCACGCGCACCCAAGCGGCGTACAAGGCCGCGCTGCAGCGAGGCGTGGCGCACTTCCCCGGGACGCCTGAAGCGGGCGGCGTCGGCAACGCCTATTACTTCGGGCACTCCAGCGACCTTCCCTGGGCCAAAGGCGACTACAAGACCGTCTTCGCCCTCCTGCCGCAGATTGAGCTCGGCGCGAAGATCTATGTCACCGACCGTGACGGCAACGCCTATGCCTACGCCGTCGACGGCACGCGCGTCGTGATGCCCTCCGATCTCTCCGTCCTCGCGGACCCCGGAAACGGAAAAAGGATGCTGACCTTGCAGACATCCTATCCTCTGGGTACCGCCTTGCGGCGATTCATCGTCACGGCGTCGTTCGAGGGCGAAATCCTCGTCAAATGAAGGCGAGGGTGAGCGAGAGCCCGATGACGACCAGCGCGTGGAAGGTGATGGAGTGCTTGCGGAGCTCGAACCGGATGACGACGCTCGCGAGCAGGACCGCGCCGAGCAGGACGCTCATCACGACATAGAAGCGGCGCGTCGAATCCTCGAGGTCGCGGATCTCGAACAGGCCGAACAGCTTGAACGGGCGGATCTCGCCGACCGGCACGAACATCTGCTGGGCGCCGGCGTTCGGCGAGATGAGCGCGACGGAGGCGATCTCCTGCGTGCCGCTCGCGTCGGTGGTCGCGACATACACATGCGCGCCGTTCGGTTCGACGCCCCGCTTGTCGACGGGCACGATCGCTTCCAGCGCGCCTTCGTCGTTCTTCTCCATGACGACGGCCTTGTCGGCGATCATGGCGGTGGCCGTCTCGGCGCGATCTTCCGTCAGCGTGACCTTATACCCCTCGTCGATCGGGACGACCGTCGCGGCCGTCGCCGGAGCCGCTTCCTCGGCAGGCGCTTCGGGTTCGGGAGCGGGCGCGGGCTGGGCCGCAGGCTGGGGGGCCGGCGCGACGGCCAAGGTCGCGGGCTGTTTCGGCGTTCCGAACATCTGCACGACGAAGACCGTGTCGAAGCCTTCATAGGTCCCGCGGGCGACGCCGACGCCGATATCGGCATACTTGCCGCTCACGATGTTGTCGCGGTGCGTCGGGCTCGCCATCCAGCCTTCGTGCACGCCCTCGGCGCTGAAGAGGTGGACCGCCAGGTTCTCGCCGGCGTGGAGATAGTCGTAGCCTTGGCCGCGGATCCAATACCACGGCGTGAGACCCTCGGGGCTCTTATGCGCGAAATACGACTTGATGACCATGTCTTCGGCCTTGCCGGCGGCGGCGCGCGCGAGGCGGTCGTCGACGCGGAGCTCCGTCAGGCCCAGGGCCGAACGCGCCGCGTTCGTGAGGCGCACGACATTCTCGGCGGTGACGGCGCTCGAATAGACGCTGGCGGCGGGCAGGAGCACATACCCGGAGAGCACCAGCGCCTTCACCATGATGAGGATGAGGCTGTAGCCGGCCAGGACATGGTGCTTCAAGACATGCGGAACATGGCCGTTCCGATGACTGGGGATCAGGTGCGCGTGGGCCCCGTCGGCCACGCTCCTGCAGATTGCCGATGTTTTGGCGATGAAAGCCATGAAATCAGGCATTGGTAAACGCTTCACGATAGCACTTTATCACGGTTTTGTCCAGGGGCGTAGCCCTCAAAAACGATGGATGACATGGGTGACGACGCCCCAGATTTCGAGCTCTTCCCCGTCCGTCGGCGCCCGGAAACGCTCCATGCGGATCTCGCCGCCGCGGACCGCCACGACCACCTTCCCGAGCGAAGGCCGTTCGGCGCGGTCGATGACCAGGATGTCGCCCGCGCGGATGCCGACCTCGCGCTGGGAATCCGATCCGGCGCGCATGAAAAAGGTGGCCGCGGGATGGCGGACGCAATGCGCGTTCAGGTCGAGCGGGCCGTCGAACTGGCGGCCCTCATGCGGCTGGAAGAATTGGACGGTAGCCATGCTCCCACTCTACCGAACGAAAAGGCGAACGGCGCAAGCCGTCCGCCTTTCTCCCTACAACAGCTTCCCGAAGACCGTCCGGACCCTCTTCCTGCCGATCAAGGTCTCCTTGAGCGCGACGAGCGTCGGATATTTTTTCGTGCGGTGGCCCAAGACTTCCAGCAGCTGGGGCAGCGAGACCTGACCCTCGCTCTCGAAGGGCGCTTTCCCTTCCTTGGCCCAATGCTCGCCGAGCGTGCGGTTCTTCGAATGCGGGCTGAAGCCGGTGGCGACCAGATCGCCGACGCCGGCGACGCCGTGGAAGGTCTCGCGGCGCCCGCCCAGGTCCTCGAGGATGCCGCCGGCTTCCTCGACCGCCTTGGCCACGAACCAGCCGCGCGCGTTGGCGCCCCAGCCGAGGCCTTCGGTCATGCCGAGACCGATGGCGTAGATGTTCTTCAGCACCGCCGACCAGACGACGCCCGGAACATCGTCGCTCGTCTCGACGCGCAGGCGCGTGCCGGCGAAGAGCCTCTTCATCCTGCGGAGCGCGGCCGGATCGGCCGACGCGGCCACGCCGACGCCGGGCCGTCCCGCCAGCAGCTCGTCGGCCAGGAGCGGCCCGCCGAGGTAGACGAACGGCGTCCCTTCAGGGAGCGCCTGACGCAGGATGCCGTCGGACGCGAGCAGCGTCCCCTTCTCCAGGCCTTTCGAGACGGAAACGACGAAGGTCTTCTTCGAAAGATACGGCGCGATGGCGGCGCCCGCCTCACGCAGGCACCAGGACGGCAGGCACAGGAAGACGGCGGCGGCGCCGGGGACGATGTCCGCGAGCGGTTTCTGCCCGCGCACTTTCCCCGGCACGGCATCCCAAAAATCGACGCGGGCGCCGTTCGATTTCAGCACCTTCCCGAGCGCGGAGCCGATCTTGCCGGCTCCGACCGTCACGACGCGTGGTTTCGGCATATGCGGGCATTCTACTCCGACGGCCGAGACACGAAAGAGCTGACGGTCATCGGGGGCAGGAGCTCGATGCGCATCGCGGCGCGC
>DYFX01000026.1 GCA_020724945.1 Candidatus Paceibacter sp. | reverse complement strand
CGTCCTTCCAGGTCCGCGCGCGCGGGCTCTCGACGGTCGAGTTCCTTTCGACGCCATATCCTCCGGCCGAGGCCGCCGTCTTCGCGCCGATCGGCGCCGCCGCGCTCGTCTCCGAAGAGCGCGGCATCCAGACCTGGTCCTTGCCCGTCCCCGACGGCTTCCAGGCGATGCGCGTGCGCGCCCGCGGCGAATCCGAAGGCGGCGCCTTCCTGATGAGCCGGGAACTCCGCGTCGTCCGCCCGATCGTGACCGCCGCCGCCAGCTCCACCGTGCGATGAGAAAACCCCGGGTCTAGGCCCGGGGTTTCGCGATTTCGGCGCGGACATGCGCGAGGATTTCCGCCTCCGCCTCGCCGATGGACTTGCCCTTGATGAGGCAGACGGCGTGCGTGCGCCCGCCTTGTCCGTCCCAGCGCGAGGCGAGCGCGGCGGCTTCGCGGCGGATCTCGCTGCGGATGATGCAGCAGATCTCCCCGCCTTCCTTCTCGTAGATCAGCACGACCGTCTCGGCGTCCGGCGAGGAGAGGATGAGCTCGTCGATGACATCGCCCAAAGCCGCTTCGCCGGCGCCGGCCAGCGCGAAGTCCTGGCGCGTGAGCACGCTCGAGACGAGCTTCAGCGCGGAGTCGGACTTGAGGCGCGCGAGCGCGCGGCCCCAAAGCTTCAGCGCGGCGATGGTCTTGGTGCGGTAGAGGCTGGCGACGATGACATCGCGCTTGGCGCCGGCGGCGACGAGTTCCGAGGCGGCGGTGAGCGTCTGCGGCGTGATGGCGCCCGAGCGGAAGCTGCGCGTCTTGGCGACGATGCCGGTCAGGAGCGCGGTCGCGAGGTCGGCGTCGACGGGCCGGCCGAGATCCTTCACCAGGCGATAGACCACCTCGCTCGTGGCGGCGGCGGTGGTGTCGACGCAGTTGACCTGCCCGTACTGCTCGTTGGCGGGAGAGTGATCGAGGTTCAGGATCGGCGTACGGAAGAAGAAGTCCGGCGCGGCGTCGCGGATGCCGCCGAGCGAGGCGGCGTCGGGCGTGTCGATCGTGACGATGAGGTCGTGGCGGTAGTCGGTCGTGCCCGTCTTCACCTGCGAGGCGTCGAGCGAACCGTTCTTCGGCGTGAGATAGATGTGCAGGAAGCCGTCCTTGGCCTCGTACGACAGCTCGCCGATGCGGCTCTTCTGCGCGTCGACGGAGATCACGAAGGTGCGCAGCCCGGCCATCTCGGGGCGGACCCGTTTGAGCTGGGGGAGGAAGGCGAGGTGCTCCGGCGGCGCGAAGCCGTCGCAGACGATCTCCGCCTTCTTGCCCATGCCCTCGAGCGTCGTCGCCAAAGCGACGGCCGCCGCGGCCGCGTCGGCGTTCCAATCCTTGCGGAACGCGATGAGCGGCCGTTCGGCCTTCCGAAGCTGTTCCAGCACCTGTTGTCGTTCGGACAAGGCCATCGCCGCAAAAAACGGATGAGGGGTCACCTTATCGGGCCGTCCGGAATGCGTCAAGAATCGGGACGGACGACGAAAAAACCGCTTTCCCTGCGGAAAGCGGCGGTCTAGATGACGGGTTCGATCTGCCAGGGCCAGGCGGCGGCCTGCCAGCGTCCCGTCGCGGCGTTGAGCTCCCAGAGCAGCGCGGCATCTACGGGATCCGTCTCGCGGCTGATGACGACGCGCCCTTCGAAGTCGTAGCCTTCGACGATGGCGGCGACCCCGCCGGAGCGGACCCGGGCGGCCGGTTCGAGCGGCTTCGGCGCATGCCGCGCCTGGGTCCGGAGACGGATCTCGCGGCCCGCGCGATCGATGACGCCCTGATGGAGTGCGCGGCCGACATCCAGGGTCGCCGGCGCGATGAGCGCGGTCAGGAAGTCCAGCTCCTTCCGGCCTTCGGGCGCGGCGAGCTGGCCCAGAAGGAGGATCGTCGCGGAGACGACCTCCTTCAACGGACGACGGACGCCGCGGGCGTGAAAGCCGGGGGCGTTGGCGTCGAGGAGCCTCTCGACATACGCCGCGTACATCAGGCGCCAGTAGAGCTCGATGTCGAGGCGGCCGCCCCACGGCAGGCCGGTCCCGGCGCGGCGAAGCTCGTCCTTATCGGACGGCTCCAGCGGCGAGACGAAGTCCAGCGCCTGCTCCCAGACGAAGTCCTGGAGGGCGTCGAGCCGCAAGCGGCGATCGTCCGAGATGAGCCTGACCAGCCCGGCGCCGAGCCGCAGGGTGCGCTTCTCCAGGAAGGCGCAGTAGGCCTGTTCGGCCGGGTCTTCGGAATACTTCCGGTGCGAAGGTACGAGGTTCTCGAGCATCCATCCTCCTTGGAGTTTCGGGACGCTTGAACCTAGCACCGCCCGACCCGAAGGTCAAGGCGTCTCGGGCGCGACGGTCTCGTACGGATCGAAGCCGTTCGCGCAGCAATCGCCGACGGCGGGCTCGGCGAAGATGACATTGGCGATGTAGAACGCCACGCCGAGGGCGCCGATCGCCGCGATGACGAGCGCCGGGGTGAAGCGAGGAGGGATATGGAGTTTCATAACAAGCGTTGCGTATCAGTTCCCGCCGACGGCTGTCAACGGGCGCGCGGATGAAAAGGGCCGGGACTGACCGGCGGATGCCGATCAGTCCCGGATGTGGACGAAGGCGAACGCGCAGGATTCGCCGAGCGCGCCGCGCGACCCGGTCTTGAGCTTCCAGGGCACATCGAGCGCCTCGTTCGAATGGTAGGCGACGAGCGGCTCTCCGTCCGCGTCGAAGCCGGAGACGACGGTCGTGTGGTTGAAGAGGTTGCCGTCGCAGCGGTGGCCGTTTGCGGCGCTCCTTACGCGGTAGAAGATCAGATCGCCGACCTTCAAGTCACGCGCGGACTTCTTCAGCTCGCCGACGCCCGACTCCGTGATGAGGTATTGGAGCAGGCGGTTCACCTGCCTCCAGCTGCGGCTGCTTCCGGGCGGCAGGCAGCCGAACCTGTACCACCACCCGCTCTCGACGGAGGTCGAATAGCGCATGGGCACGCCGCCGTACCACAACACCTGCGAGGCGAAGTTGGTGCAGTCCGCCGCCGTCCCGTCGTACAGGCCGCAGTAAGCGAGCCGTCGGTTCGGTTCCAGCGCATAACGCCGGATGTACCACGACGCTTTCGCGCGGTCGTACCGATACCCGGCAGCCGCCGCCTTGGCGGACCCCTCCGACATGCCGTCATCGTCGTCGACGAGCGCCGAGGTGCCGTGCTCCTCGCGGTCCTCGTCCGGCATCAGGTCGATCTCGCTGTCCGCCTGCGGAATCGGCTCCTCGTCCGGCGGCAGGCAGCCGCCGACGGCGATGATGCCCGCGAGGCAGGCGGCGAGGGCGTCGAAGCGATGCTTCGCGCGCGGGGGAGTGGTCAGGGTCGCTTCCTTGCGCATCTCGTGTCTCCTTCCGTTCCTGAAAAGATCTTGCCGGCACCAGCGCCAGCCCCCGGGTCCTAGCACAGGGAGCCATAAATGTGTCAAGAGCCTGACACATTTATGCGCCATCGCTTCGCGAAAGCCTCGTATTTCCGGCCTGTATCGACGAAAAAACCGCTCCGACGACCGTCGGGGCGGTTTTACAGCTGGAGGTCGACGGCGGATGTGTCGATGTCCTCCCGGTTGGCGGGCGCAGGGGTGTTGGTCTCGCGGCGATGCGTGGATCCTTCCGGCTCGTGGATCTTCAGGTTGACGCGGGCATCGTGCTTCGCGCCGACGATCTTGAGCAGGGTGCGGATCGAACGCGCCGTCTGGCCCTGGCGTCCGATGACATACCCCATGTCCGCGGGGTTGACCTTGAGGGTGATGAGCACGCCGCGCTCGTCGATGACGCGCTCGGTCTGGACATCGTCGGGGTGGCCGACGATCGCCTTGACCACATACTCCACGAACTCCTGGTCCATCTCTCTTGCCATAGCTTTCGGTGCGGTTGAGTATCCGTTTCAGCGGGACTGTCGACCTGGAAGCAGTCTCCATCCACAGGATACCGAACCGTGCAGGGAGGGTCAATCGAAAAAAAGACCCGTCAGCGACGGGTCGGAAGGAGGCGTGCGGACGGGAGACCGGGCGTAGCGGCGAGCCGGGCGCGGGTCGCCCGCGCGCGCGATGCGGCGCGCAGGCATCCGACGAGCGTGCCGCCGCAGAAGAGGGAAAGGATCGATCCCCAGACGACGGCGCCGCCGCCCCAGGCCCAGATGCTGAAGATGGCGTAACCGGCGCTCGCAAGACCGAGCCAGGCGGCGGAGAGCGATGCGCCGAGCGCCCTGCGTCGCAGGAAGCTGCGCTCGTCGTCAGGGACGAGGGCGGTCTGTGATGTCATGGGACCTCCGGTAGGACCGCCCGCAGGATACGGCAAGAAAAAAGACCCGTCAACCGTCGTCGGGAGGGTCTTCGCGCGCGGGCGGGAGCGCGCGGGGCTCCGGCTCCTCGGACGCTTCGAGCAGGAGCAGGCGCTCTTGGAGCGTGCGGAGGCGGTGGTCGATGGCTTCCTTGCGAGCGAGCAGGGCGGCGCGGTCGGCCGAGAGGCCGCGCATCGCGGCGAGAAGGCCTTCGGCCCGCGTGCGCGAACCGGCCTCCGACCATTCGATGTCGCGCGCTTCAGGTACGAGCCGCAGCAGCTGCCACTCCGAGACCTCGCCGCGCAGCGCGGCCGCTTGGCCGTTCCAGACGAACGCATCGGCGTTCCAGGAACGGATCATGGCCCAGGTGCCGTCCTCGAGCTCCGCCGTGCGGGCGTCGGTGCCGGCCGGCAGGGCCTGTTCGAGCCGCGGTCCGAAGGCGAGCTGGAGGAACCGCTTGGCGGTCCCGGCGCCGCAGGCGCCCGTGACGGCCGCCATCACGCCGAGCATCCAGACGGGCATCCATGGGAACCAGAACGCCCAGGTCATCACGGCGAAGATCGCCGTCGCGCCGCCGAAGACGGCGAGGTCGCCGCGGCGGTCCTTCGCGCGCGTCTCGTATTCCTCCATCTCGCGAGCGCCGGCCTTCGGGACGCTGCCGGGAGGATAGGTCGAGAGACGCGGAAGGACCGCGTCGAAGATCTCGAGGAGATCGCGATCGCGTTCCATGCCTGCCTCCTTCGAAAAGGGCGTATCCGAAACCTATCCCGCTCCGCGCGCCGCGTCAAACGAAAACGCCCCGGCATGCGGGGCGCTTCGGTCTTACTTCTCTTCGGTCTTCGGATTGTGGGTCGGGTGGGCCTTGGCCTTCTCGCCCTCGATCGCCTTCATGTCGATGAGGAGATTGCGGACGGTCGGGGTCGGCTGGGCGCCTTTCGACATCCAGTACTTGATGCGATCGACATTGAAGTCGATCTTCTTGGGCTTCGCCATCGGGTCGAGGGTGCCGAGGTTCTCGAGGAACTTGCCCCACGGGTCGCGGGACTTCTCGGTGACGATGAGGCGGTAGGTCGGCATCTTTTTCTTGCCGACGCGGGACAGGCGGATGGAGAGCATGCGTGCGTTTTTCTTAAGGCGATTGAGAAACGCGGGGTGAGAGCTTCCCGCGGTCCTGCAGCGCGAACGGGGGAACTATAAAGGGGATTGACGGCGGCGTCAAGGAGGGGTACGGTAGGGCGTCGACGGACCTGCGAAGGAGGGGAACATGGATATCGCCGGCTGGATCGTTCTCGGGCTCTTTCTCTTCGGCTTCATCGGCAGCTGCGCCAGCCTCGGCGCCTCGTCCTCGCCGCCGCTTCCCGACTCCGGGGGCCCTGACGGGCGGGAGGCGCCGTGAGCGGCCTCGAGCGCTACCTTGAGGAGCACGGCATCGGCGTGGCCTTCGGGGTCATCGCCGGCGTCGCCATCGTCGTCGCGCTCATCGTCGTCATCGCCATGAGCGATCGACGCCCTCCGGACGACGACCCTTGACGGCCGTCGTTTTTCGTACTACGGTCATGCGTCCGCATAGGAGGCCTTTCCCATGGAAGTCGTCGCGATTCTCGTCATCATCCTCGCCATCCCCGCGGCGGTCGCCGTCAGCATCCTGCAGGAGCGACGCGCGCGCCGCCGCCTGGCCGCCGAACCGTACCGCGGCATGCCGTTCGCCGAGCTCGACGACCCGCCCGACGACCGCGCCAAGGCGATGCCCGCGCTCGACGACGGCCGATGATGCGCCTCTTCATCGTCCTGCTGCCGTTCATCCTGCTCGCGATCGTCCTCTGGCTCGGCCGGAACGACAAGACGACCCGTTAGGGCCGTCTTTTTCTTTCTCGCGGATCCGCTCGCGGCTACACCGCGACGGCGGGCTTCTTGCTGTTCCGGATGTTCTCGGCTTCCTCGAGCTTGAGCGAGAGCACGCTGGAGGTGGAATCCTCGGCCATGGTGACGCCGTAGAGGACCTGCGCCTTCTGCATCGTGTAGCGGTTGTGGGTGATGACCAGGAACTGCGTCTTGTGCGACAGGTCGGAGACGATGGAGGCGAAGCGCGCGGCGTTCGATTCGTCGAGCGCGGCATCGACCTCGTCGAGCACCACGAACGGGCTCGGGTTCGTCGTCATGATGGCGCAGATGAGCGCGATGGAGGTGAGCGCGCGCTCGCCGCCTGAGAGCATATGGATGGACTTCACGCGCTTGCCCGGCGGATTGGCGAAGATCTCGAGGCCGAGCCAGGTCTCCTTGGGCGCGGCGGAGACCTTCTTCTCCGCGTCCTCCTCGATGCCGGCGGCCTCCTTGGCGGCGGCCTGCTCGGCTTCCGCGACCTCGTCGTCCTCCTCCTCGCGCTCGATCTTCTGCAGCGAGGCGGTGCCGCCGTCGAACAGGCGCTTGAAGAACTCGTCGAAGTGCCTGTTGATGTTGCGGAACGAGGCGTCGGACTGCTTCTTGATGAGGATGTCGAGCTCCTCGATCATCGCGACCAGGGATTCCTTCGTCTTGTGCAGGTCCTCGACCTGGGCGGTCAGGAAGTCGAAGCGCTCCTTGATCTCCTTGTATTCGGCGACGACGGCCTGGTCGATCTGGCCGATGGCGGCGACCTGCGTGCGGAGCTGGTGGAGGCGAGGTGAGAGCGCGTTCGCGTCGACATCCTTTTCAGGCATCGTCTCGAGCGCCGTCTTGGCCTCGTCGCCCATGATCTCCGCGGCCTCGCGCTCGATGGCGTCGCGGCGCGTCTCGATGCGGGCGCGCTCGACGCGGTGGTCGGAGAGATGCCGGTCGAGCTCGAAGAGTTCCGATTGCAGGCCCTGCATCTTGCGCTGGATCTCGAAGAAGGCGCCGCGCTTCTTGGCTTCCTCTTCGCCCCACTTCTGCATGCGGCCCTGGAGTTCGGCGAGCGTCTTCGCCATCGCGGCGATGCCGGAGAGCGCCGCTTCGAGTTCCTTCTGGAGCTCGGCGGGGACCGTCGGTTCCTTCTTCTCTTCCTTCCGCTTGCCGCCGGGTTCCTTGAGTTCGGAAAGGAGGTCCTCGATCTGCGCGCCGAGCGTCTTCAGCTTCTCGGCGGCTTCCTGCGCCTCTTCGAGCGTCTCGGCCTCCAGGATGGAGGCGACGAGCTCGTCGTGGCGCTCGGAGATGGCTTCGATCTCCTCGACGATGCGGGGGAGCGGCATCGGCAGGGACGGCGCGGAAGCGGCCTGGGCCTTCATCTGCTCCATCCGGATCTGGTTCTTGAGCTGGATCTCCTTTTCGCGGAGCGCGTTGCGCTTCTCGAGCTCGCGCTCGTAGTCCTTCTGGAGCGCCATCAGGCCGTCGGATTTCGTCTCTTCCGTCTCCATGCCGGCCAGGCTCGCGCGCACGGCTTCGATCTCCTTCTCCTTTTCCTTGCGGCTCTCCTCGACGAGCTTCGTCTTGGCGTCGATGGCGGAGAACTCCTCCTTGATCTTCTTCCAGTGCGAACCGAAGTACGAGAACTCGAGTTCGCGGAGCTCCTTCTCGAGGTTGGCGCGCTCCTCCAGGCGGCGCACCTGGCGCGAGAGCGAGCGCATGCGCGGCTCGATCTCGGCGAGGACGATCTCGGCCTGCTTCAGGTTCTCGCCCGAGGCGTCGAGCTTGCGGACGGCGGCTTCGCGCTTCAGCTGGTACTGCTTCACGCCGGCGGCCTCGTCGAAGAATTCCTTGCGCTCCTTGGGCGAGGCGACGAGGATGGCGTCGATCATGCCCTGGCCGATGACCGAGTAGGTGCGCTGGCCGAAGTTGGCGCGCGCGAGGAGCAGGAGGACTTCCTGCAGCTTCACCTTGTTCTTGTTGATGAGATATTCCGATTCGCCGTCGCGGTAGATGCGGCGCGTGATGACGACCTCCGGATACTCGATCTCGTTGCCGCCGGCCTGGTTGTCGAGCACGAGCGAGACTTCCGCGAAGCCGGAGCGGGAGCGCTTGTCGGAGCCGCTGAAGATGACATCCTCCGACTTCTTGCCGCGCAGGAGCTTGAGCGACTGTTCGCCGAGCACCCAGCGGACGGCGTCGGCGATGTTGGACTTGCCGGAACCGTTCGGGCCGACGATGGCGGTGATGCCGCGGTCGCCTTCTTTCGGGGGGAGGAATTCCAAGAGCGTCCGGTTGGCGAAGGTCTTGAAGCCCTGCATTTCGATGCGCTGGAGGTGCATGGGAGGATCCGGTTAATGCCTCTCTAAAGTACCCGTAAAGCCTTGACGATTCAAGCGTCAGAGGGGAAGCTCCAGAAAGCCCTTTGCAAGGGAGGTTCCCGTGATTTCCAAGCTGCGTGAGCTCGACCGGAGCACGATGCTCGCCGAAGGCCCGCGCTTCGACCTCGAGAAGGTCCTGGCGGCCGGCCACGGCATCTTGCGGGCGCTCATCGGGCGGGCCCAGATGCGCTTCCCCGACGCCGCGCCGATGGAGCTCGTCTCCGAGGAACCCGAAGGGATCCCGGCGACCGCCGATTCGCTCGAGGAGATCGCGGACATCTTCCGCGAGATCAAGCGCGACCGCTACGACGCCGCCGACCTGCACTTCTACGCGCAGTTCGGCCCGTTCCTCGCCACCTGGGCGCCGCTCGGCTTCGACGCGCTCTACGGCTCGATGGCCAACTGCCTGACTTCCGCCGAGGCGAATTGGGACGCTCTGGACCCGACGCCCACGCTGTTCTTCATGAGCCGCGACCGCCCCCTCTTCCCGATGGGGCCCAAGGCCACGAAGTTCCTGAAGGAGGTCCTGGGCGACGACGATGGCGTCGTGCATGTCGACTTCGTCCCGCATGACGCGGACGCCGAGATCGTCGTCGTCCGCTTCTTCCACGAGGCGTTCGGCGCCGGCCACGGACCGATCCGCATCTGCCGCTACCTCGAAGGACCCTGCGACGAGGAGGATGAACCATGATCGAAGATATCCGGCCGACGGAGGACGGGGATGTCGCGATCGCGAAGGGCGAGCGCTACGACATCCGCAAGGTGCTCGCGGCGATGGGCGGCATCCTCGACGCCTACGCCGCCTTCGCGGAGGAGAGGGGGCTCGAGGCGCCGTACACGCTCTCGACGCCCAAGCCGCCGCGCCCGGGCGATGACGGGATCACGCGGCTGCTCAAGTCCTCGGGACTGGCGTACAAGCTGCCCTACGGCGCGCACACGATGCGCATCATCGGCGCGCTCGTCGAGACGGAACGCGCGGAGTACGACGCGGGCGGATTCCGCCATCATGTCGAGGCGCCGCCGTTCCGGTTCGACCTGTATCCGCTCGGCACCGATCCGCTCTACGCGAACTTCGGGCTGTGTCGCGAAGCCGGCGTCGACGGCCGCTGGGTGACGGTCGAAGGCCTGCCGGGCACGGACTACGATCAGGCTCCGGTCGTGCGCGTGAGCCGGCACATGCCGCCGCTTCCGGAGGGCGCCGCCGTGCCGCGACCCGATGATCAGATGCTGCTGCAGCGTCCGCATCGGAAGCTCCTCACGGAGTTCCTGGAGACGCGGCTGCCGGAAGGCGTCGCCTTCGAGCGCGGCCGCGGCGGTCTCGTCGAGGAGCCCGTCCGTCTCCGTTTCCCGCACGCCGTCTTCGGCGCCGGCATCGGCGACATCCGCGTCGCCGTGCTCCGCGCCGGCGGCGACTGACGCCCCGTCATCCTTGACGGGGTTTTTCGTTTCTCATAAGGTTGGCGGCTGTCCGTATGAACCACGCGACTCCGACGAAACGCATCTACGAGAAGCTGCTCTCCGCGCGGCGGCCTCTTCTGGTGTCGCACCGCAAGCCCGATGGCGACACGCTCGGCGGGATGATGGCGGTCTACGCCTGGCTCCGCGACCAAGGACGCGAGGCCTACGCGTTCTGCGTCGACGCGCCGAGCTCCGCCTACGCCTACTTCCCGCGCATCCGCGAGCTGCAGACGAATCCCGAGACCTTCCACGACGAGGCGATCGACATGATCTGCGTGTTCGACGCGGGCGACCTCCAGTACGCGGGCATCGACGCGCTCGTCGCCGCGATGCCGAAGCGGCCGTTCATCGCCAACTTCGACCACCATGTCACGAATACCTCCTTCGGCGACGCCAACCTCGTCGTCACCGACGCCTCCTCGACCGCGGAGGTCGTGCACGCCTTCTTCACGGCCAACGGCGTCGAGATCACCCAGGCGATGGCGACCTGCCTCATGACCGGGCTCCTGACGGACACCTCGAACTTCTCGAATCCCGCCACCACGGTGAAGAGCCTCGAGATCGCGTCCGAACTCCTGCTGAAGGGCGTCTCGATGCGCGACATCACGCGGCGGCTCATGCGCAACAAGCCGGTCGCGGCGCTGAAGCTCTGGGGGCTCGCGCTCGAGCGCCTGCGCTGGGACGAAGGCCGGAAGACCGCCACGACCGCGCTCTTCCGCAAGGACCTCGAAGAGCATCCCGTCGACGACGAGCACCTCGAAGGGCTCTCGAACTTCCTGAACCACATCCTCAAGGCCGATGTCGTGCTGGTGCTGAAGGAGACGAAGGACGGCAAGGTGAAAGGCAGCTACCGCAGCGCGGCCGATGTCGATGTCGCCGAACTCGCCAAGGCGCACGGCGGCGGCGGGCACAAGAAGGCGGCGGGCTTCACCGTCGCCGGCACGATCGGCGAGCATGCGGACGGTTGGAAGGTGGTGACATAAAAAAGCCTCCGACGATGTCGGGGGCTTCATTCGTCCGCGAGGCGCCGCGCGTCCCAGTCGCCTTGCTGGCCGCCGTTCGTCCAGCGGCCGTCGATGTGGTCGCGCGTCGGCCGGATGGCGCCTTCGAGCTTCAGGGCGCCGATGGGGCTCTGCAGGTTCACGAGATTCCGGAACACGAGTCCGGCCGAGCATTCGGGCCGCGCGTCGTTCGGCGGGCATTGCGCCCAGCGGATGAAACGGCCGCTCTGTGCGGCTTCGAAGTCGCCGACGACGAGGCCGTCGATCGAGATCTCCCAGACGCCGGCGAGATCCACCATCGCGAGCACGCGCCACTGGGCCGAGAGCGCTTCGTGGCGGACGGTCAGGGTGCCGGACGGTTCGACGCCGTTCTCCGTGTCGAAGATGTCGGTCAGCGGGGTGACATGAAGGTCGACGCCGTCGTTCACGAGGTCGAAGTCCTCGTCGTCGATCGACGCGGAGGTGAGCGCGGGATCGCACTCGCGCTTGTCCTCGTCGTAGACGGCGACGCCGAGGCGCGTGGTGACGCCCTGCGGCAGGGCGATGCCGACGAGGTCGCACCCGTTGCCTTCGTCGTTGAAGCAGGTGGAGCGCAGCTCGTCGCGCTTCAGCACGACGATGCGCGCGGGTTCGGAGCAGGCGTAGTCGGGAGCGGGCGCGTCATCGGAGCCTTCGCCGCAGGCGGCGAGCAGGACGGACAGGGCGCACAGGCGCGTGATGGACATCGGTGCCTCCTTGGGAAGAACTGCTGCGACCCTAACCGCTTCCCGACGCCCCGTCAATGGAGTATCCTGTAAGGGAACATCACATCCATGAAGAATCCCTACACGATCATGTCCATGGCGGAGAACAACTATCTCGTCCCGACGGTCATCGAGAAGACGCCGATGGGCGAGCGCGCCTACGACATCTACTCGCGCCTGCTCAAGGACCGCATCATCTTCCTGGGCGACGGCATCGACGACGGCATCGCCAACGTCATCATCGCGCAGCTGCTCTTCCTCGAGAGCCAGGACAAGGAGCGCGACATCAAGCTCTACATCAACTCGCCCGGCGGCTCCGTCACGGCGGGCATGGCCATCATGGACACCATGAACCTCATCAAGCCGGATGTCTCGACGATCTGCGTCGGCATGGCCGCCTCGATGGGCGCGTTCCTGCTCGCGGCCGGCGCCAAGGGCAAGCGCTTCGCCCTGCCGAACTCCGAGATCATGATCCACCAGGTGCTCGGAGGCGCCGAGGGCCAGGCCTCCGACATCAAGATCCGCGCCGAGCGCATCCTGAAGATGAAGGACGACCTCAACCGCCACCTCTCGAACTTCACCGGCCAGCCGTTCGCCAAGATCGAGAAGGACACCGACCGCGACAACTTCATGACGGCGGCGGAGGCGCAGAAGTACGGCCTCATCGACAAGGTCATCAAGAAATGAGGAAAAAGAAGAGCCCCGCATCCGTACAGGCATGCGGGGCTTTTTTCGCTGAGGCGCTTCGGCTACATCATGCAGCCGGTCGGGTCGTGCGGGCGCAGGCGGGGGACCTGCCGCACGACGGTCTCGGCGTCCTCGTCGACCTGCTCCCAGTCGTCGCCGCTGTCGAAGGGGTTGGGGATGAGGTCGTGCGGGATCCGCATCGGCGCCGTCGGCACCTCCGGGATCTCCTCGGGCACGCCGTCGAAGACCTCGCCGTCGGTCGGCGCGGGCTGGGGGATGCCGTCGGACTTCTCGGCGGCGTCGATGTGCCGCAGGACGGCGGAAGCGATCGTATCGGGGTCGGTCATGTCGATTCTCCTTTGAAGGTGCGGGGTGGAAGTTGCGGGAAGAGCTCCTGGTAGAGCTCGCGTTTCGATTTCCTGCAGACGGCGGACATCTTCCATCGGTGGCAGAGCGCGATCGCTTGCGCGGTCATGCCCTGCGCGTGGAAGCGTTCGAGGATATCGAGCTTGCGCCCGTCGTCCCAGAACGCGCCGTAGGCGCCGGCGTGCCAGGCGGCCAGGCTCGCGTACTCGAGTTCGAGCAGGCGGTCCAGGAGCCGCGAGGCGGCGTCGGCGACGCGTTCCTCCGGCGCGTTTTCCTCGCGGAGGCGCAGGAGGTCTTCGTCCATCTCCTCGAGGGTCACGGGGAACGCCTCGCGCTCCCCAAGGCGACGGGGAAGCCGTGCATCGGCCGGGGGACCGGCTCGATCCGCGGGGCGCCGGGCGTCTTCTCGGACGCCGGAGCGCCGTAACGGGAGAGCTCTTCGCCGGCCTCGACGCCCAAGGCGTGGATGCCGGCGACGGGCAGGATGGCGAAGCAGAGGCTGGCGAGCACCGTGAAGAACGAGGTGATCAGCCATGCGTTGAACTCCGTCGTGTGGAAGAACGAGGGCCTGTCGGTTTCGGTCATCGGCATCTCCTTGCGGTGGTGTTCGGATGAGCGGCGCGATGCGCGGACGCGGGCGTCCGGCGCGCTCCCCTCCTTGAAGGCGTCGCGTCGCCGAGGGAGGCGAGACGATGCCCTCGAGGAGAGGGCGCAGCGTCCGGGGACGCTGCGCCGAGGCGGGTGAGGGTCGGGCGTGGATCAGATGAACAGCGAGCGGGCGGCGGCGAGGTCCTCGGGGCACTCGATGTCGAGGCCGCAGGCCTTGGCCTGCGCGAGGATGTCCTCGTCGGACGGGGCGGCGGTGACGGCGGCGGGCTCGGGGACGAGCTCGACCGTCTCCGCGTGGCCCTGGCGCTTGCGATCGCGCTTCTCCTGCCGGTTGCGCAGGTGCGCGGTCGTCTTGCGGAGGAGCTTGATGGTCTCCTCGAGGCGCGCCGCGTGGTCGGCGATGGCCTTCTCGGCCGCCGCGACCTCGTCGGCCGCGTTGACCGCGCGGGTCCGGGCGCCCTTGAGGAGCGACTCGGACTTCTTGGCCTTCGCGGCCGCGGCGGCGAGCTCGTCCTCGGCGGAGGCGATCTCCTTGCGGAGCTCCTCGACGATCTCCTGCCGCGTGGGGAGCTTGATCCCCAGGACGCTCGCCGGCGCCGGCGCCGGCGCGTCGCCCTCCGAGGAGAGCGCGTACAGGTTGTGATCGATGCGCTCGCCGAGCTTCTTCAGCTTGGCCTCGAGCATCGTCACCGCGTGGCGCGCCTGGCGGACGGCCTTCTCGCGCACCGGGACGCTCGCCTCGGCCGAGGCCTTCTTGGCCTTGGCCTTGGCGAGGCGGACCGGCAGATCGATCAGGTCGGCCGCGTAGGCGCCGATCTTGGCGATGGCCGGGTGGATGTCCTCGGCACCGGGAAGGTCGCCGTCGACCTTCAGGACGACTTCGTCGAGGGTCTTCGACAGGGAGCGGAACAGCTCGAGGTTCGCGGTCATGGGATCCTCCTTGGATCTGGTTGAAGGTGCATTCGATGCTTCCGATCGGTGTCCGAGCGCGGCGCTCAGGCGATCGAAGGGGAAGGGGGAC
>DYFX01000025.1:4374-14824 GCA_020724945.1 Candidatus Paceibacter sp. | reverse complement strand
CAGCCCCCCTCACCAACGAGCAGCGCGCCGAGATCGGCAAGCAGGCGCGCCTCATGGCCGCCCGCGCTGCGGCCGACCGCGGGGACGTGCTGCTCTGGGGCCGGGCGCTGTTCCCCGAGGTCTTCACGATCGAGTTCTGCGAGGACCTGCACCGCTACCTCGTCTCGATCCGGCATGAGCCGTACGCGGCGACCGAGGCGCCGCGCGGCCACGCGAAGACGACCGTCGCCTGCTTCCTCGTCCCGCTCTACCAGGCGCTCAACGAGCCCGACACGTTCCGGCACTACCTGAACATCCAGGCCACCGAGCCGAAGGCGCTCGACATCAACCGCGCCATCAAGACCGAGATCGAGGAGAACGAGCTCCTGCGCGCCATGTACGGCGATCAGCGCGGATCGCGGTGGACCGATCAGCAGTTCGTCCTGCGCAACGGCGTCGTCTTCACGGCGAAGTCCGCCGGCCAGTCCCTGCGCGGCATTAAGTACCGGAGCCTGCGGCCGGACTACATCCTCGTGGATGACCTCTACGACGAGGACGAGGTCAACAACCTCGAGCAGACGAAGAAGATCAACGCCTGGTTCTGGGGCACCCTCTACCCCGCCCGCGCGAAGGTGCGCGCCTCCGTCGTCCACGTCCTCGGCACCGCCGCGAACAAGCTGGACATCCTCGAGGCCCTGAAGGCGAAGAAGCGGTGGGAGTCGAAGACGTTCCGGGCCATCACGAGCCACGAGAAGCGCACCGTCCTCTGGCCGGCGCTCAACACGTACGAGGACCTGATCGCGGAAGCCGAGGACATGCCGACCTCGATCTTCAACCGCGAGTATCAGAACGAGCGCCGCGACGACTCCGAGTCGATCATCAAAGAAGCCTGGATCCGCTACTACGACCCGGGCGAACTCGTCTTCAACGAGCGGCACATCCTGGTCGCCTCCGAGCTCGGCGTGGACCCGAGCATCGGCGCGAAGCCCGGGGCCGACGCCACCGGGGCTGTGCGGGTCCTCGTCACGCGCTACGCCGACGCACCGGCGGACGTCTTCAACTACTACGTCGAGGAGGCGAAAAACGAGCGCCTCTCTCTGAACAAGCGCGTCGAGATGGTGGACGGCATGGGCAAGACCTCAGCGCATCCCGTTCGCCGGGCGCACGTCGAGGGGATTTCCGGCTTTCAGGATTTCGTTTCGGAGCTCAAGCGGCTCACGAACATCCCCATTCGGCTCGTCGCGAAGGTGAAGGACAAGCTGACGAACCTCGAGAACAAGTCCGGCTATTTCGAGAACGGGCGCGTCTATATCTCGAAGCGCATCGACCCGAAGGTGCGCGAGATGCTCGTCGAGCAGTTGACGACGAATCACCCCACGCACGACGACCTGCGGGACGCCCTGCTCCTCGTTCTCCCCGAACTGAAGAAGCCCCAGCGGTGGGCGCCGGCGTGAAGCGGCTCTGGGGGCGGCTCAAGGCAGCGATCGCGCAGCGGGCGGCGATGAGCTTCCCGCGCATGTCGTCCTGGTTCTTCGGGTGGTACGACGTGAGCGCGTCCGACTACGAGCGCGCCGTCGGCGACGGGTTCGACTCGAACGTCCTCACCACGCCGATCCTCTGGATCGCCCGCGCGCTCCCCGAGGGCCGCTGGGCCGTCCGCCTCGACAAGCCGGACGGGACCTCGGAGAAGGACTACGCGCACCCGCTCGTCACGCTCCTGCTCCGGCCGAACCCCGCCTACTCCTGGCTGGGCCTGCTGTTCGCGACCCTGCTCTCGTACCTGACGAAGGGGACCGCCTACTGGCTCAAGGTCCGCGGCGCCCGCGGCCAGGTCGCGGAGTTGTGGTACCTCCCGCACTGGCTCGTCGAGCCCAAAGGCAACGAGCGCGAGTACCTGACCCACTACACGTACAAGCCCGGCTCGACCGCGATCCGGCTCGACCCCGCGAACGTGGTCGCCTTCCGCTACGGCCTCGACCCGCGCGACATGCGCATGGGCTTCGCGCCCTTGAAGCCGGTTCTGGCCGAGGTCTTCTCGGACGACGAGGCGCAGCGGCTCGTCGCCGCCCTGCTCAAGAACCGCGGCATCCCTGGCGTCCTCATCAGCCCCGACAAGGACGTGCCCGTCGGCGACGAGGACGCGCAGGCGATGAAGGCCTACGTCCACGAGCACACGACCGGGCCGCGGCGCGGGGAGCCGATGGTCCTGCGCGGGGCGACGAAGGTCAGCACGTTCGGGTTCACGCCGCAGGAGATGGACCTGGGCGCGATCCGCAACGTGCCCGAGGAGCTGCGCGCGTCCGTGGTCGGCTTCGGGACCGGGCTGCAGCAGACCAAGGTCGGCGCGACCATGGCCGAGGACGTGCGCCTCTCCTGGACGATGGGCGTCCTCCCCATCGCGCGGATGCTGGCCCTCGACATCACCCACCAACTCCTGCCCGACTTCGAGCCCAGCGAGGCGAAACGTGCGCGCCTGTCTGTCTGCTACGACTCGTCCGAGGTCGAGGCCCTCAAGCCCGACCGCGCGGCCGAGACGCAGGCCGCCCGGGAGGCCTACCAGGGCGGGATCGCCACGCGCGGCGAGGCGCGCAAGATGATCGGCCTCGAGGCCCGGCCCGAGGACGAGGTCCTCCTGGTGCCTATCGCCATGATCGAGGTCCCGCGCGAGCAGCCGATCGAGGAGCGCATCGCGCCCGCGCTCCCGGAGCCGGAGCCACCGCCCGCCGACCCGCCGCCCGCGGAGGGCGAGGAGGGGGAGGAGGACGACGAGGGCCGGAAGGCGCTGAAGCGCCGCCGGCTCACGCAGTTGCAGGCCCGGATCCTGCGCGCCCGCGCGGCGCTCGCGAAGCGCCGCATCCCCGCCTTCCAGGCCCGCACGGTCGAGCTGCTCGAGGACATGGGCGCGGACCTCGAAGCGGCCTACCGCCTCGCGCTGGCCCAGGAGAAGGCCGAGGGCTTCGACGCGAAGACCGCCGAGGACGAACTGCGCATCGAGCGCATCTTCGCCGCCTGGAACATGCCGAAGCACCGCCGGGAGTTCCGCTCTTTCTTCGGGCGCGAGTATTACGCGATCCACAACGAGCAGGCGGCCGTGTTGGCCGAGCTCGGGGTCGCCGTCAACCTCCCGGACAACGTGGCGGTGCAGATGCTCGCCGCGGGCAGCGCCCGCGCGGACAAGATGGCCCTCGACAAGCTCGCCCGCCAGCAGATGCGGGACATCCTCGCCGAGGCGCGCGAGGAAGGGCTGGGGATCGACGAGACGGCGCGGCGTCTGCGGGACTCCATCCCGGCCGGGCGCTACCGGGACAGCCGCACCCGCGCGCAGGTCATCGCGCGCACCGAGGTCCGCGAGGCGCAGACGCAGAGCGCCCTACTGGCGTACCGCGCCACCGAGGGCGTGGCGCAGGTGATGATGATCGACGGCCGCCTCGGCCCCACGGACGCCGATTGCGAGGCGATGGACGGCACGGTCGTCAGCTTCGAGGAGGCCCAGCGCCTTCTTGCCGAGGAGCACCCCAACGGGACGCGCGACATCGTCCCCGTTTTCCAGGAGGCCGCAGCATGATCGTCAGGAAAGGCATCCAGATCAAGGACGCGACCAAGACCGGGACCGTCGTCGCGGTCTTCGCGACCATGAACGTGATCGACAAGGACGGGGACATCACGCTCCCCGGGTTCTTCGGCAAGCAGGCCACGATCATGCTCCCCGCCCACCAGTGGGGGCACGTCCCGATCGGCAAGGGCGTCATCCAGGAGGCCGGCGAGCAGGCGGTCGCCGAGATGAAGATGAACCTGGACATCCCCGCGGCGAAGGACTGGCACTCCGCGATCATGTTCGACCTCGCCGAGGGCGGCGAGCCGCTGCAGGAGTACAGCTACGGCTTCACGATCCGCCCCGGCGGCTCCTCGCCGGGCGGGCAGGACGCGAGCGGGAAGGAAGCCTACCGCACCCTGCGGGCCACCCCGGACGGCAAGCCCGGGTGCATCGTCCACGAGGTCAGCCCCGTGGTCGTGGGCGCGGGCGAGGGGACCGGGACGCTCTCGGCGAAGGGGGCGAAGTTTTCCGATCAGGCCGAGTCGGCGCTGGCCGCCGTGGAGGACCTGATCGCGCGCGCGGGATCGCTTGCCGACCTGCGCAAGAAGGACGGCCGCGGGCTCTCCGCGGCTTCCGTGGAGAGGATCAAGACCCTGCGCGAGCGCCTCAAGCTCGCGGACAGCGCCTTCGCGCCTCTCCTGTCGGACGACGACGTGCGGCGAGCCGTGCGCGTCGAACTCGGCCGGTTCCTCCGAAACGAGGCCGGCGTCTAGGAAGGCAAGCGATGCTCAAGAAAAAGCTGGAAGAACTCGAGAAGGTCCGCACCACGCTGCGCAAGGTCTTCGATCAGGCCGGCGACGATCAGGACTTCGCGAAGGTCACGGAGCTCTCCGGCACGGTCGAGGAGAAGCTCGCCGAGGTGCGCAAGCTCAACGGCGTCATGGCGAAGCTCGGCAAGGAGATCGACGACTACCGCGTCGCCGATCAGGCGCGCGAGGCGCTCGAGAAGGCGGAGAAGGCCGAGGAGGAGCGCGTCCTCAAGGCGGGCCGCCCGAGCCTGCCCGGCAAGACGATCGAGGGGAAGGACTTCAAGCTCGATCAGACGCCCTTCGGCCACCGCATCATGAAGGCCGCGGGGCTCGAGTACGACCCCGAGCGCGAGATGTTCAAGCAGATCGCCGGCGGCGTCCGCCAGGGCGAGGGCTGCAAGGTCGTGAAGCTCGCGGGCTTCAACCTGAAGACCCTGTTCCAGCGGTCGGCCGGCTGGGACCCGGAAGTCCTGCGCACGGGCCGCCTGGTGGACTACGCCGTCCGCCCGATCCAGGTCCTCGACATCCTCCCGCTCGAGCGCACGACCTCGGACGGGATCAAGTACATGGACGAGACGACCCGCGACGAGTCGAACATCATCGAGAAGGCCGAGGGGAACCAGTACGGCGAGGCCGAGTTCGCGCTGACGGAGCGCGCGGTGACGATCGAGAAGATCCCTGCGTACGTCCCGGTGACGGACGAGCAGCTCGCCGACGTGGCGCAGGCGGAGTCGTACCTGAACAACCGCCTGCCCGAGGCCGTCCGGCGCCGCCTGGACTACCAGGCGCTGCACGGGACGGGCGTCACGCCGCTCATGCTGGGCGTCATCAACAAGACCGGCATCCAGGAGACCGCCGCGGCGGACGGGGACGCGACGGCGGATCACATCGCGCGCGCGATCAAGGACGTGTCGGTCACGGGCCGGGCGATCGCCTCGGCGATCATCATGCACCCGACCGACTACCTCAACGAGCGCCTCCGCAAGACGAAGGACGGCGCCTACGTCTGGGGCAACCCGTCCATGCCGGGCATCACGTCCATGTGGGGCCTGCCGATCGCGCAGGCGGACAGCCTCGCGGCCGGGAAGGCCATCGTGGGCGACTTCCGGCAGTACTGCGCGTTCGTCGAGCGCGAGGGGATGGTCGTCAAGATGGGCTGGGTGAACGACGACTTCATCAAGGGCCGCAACGCGATCGTGGCCTACCTGCGCGGGGCGTTCGTGTGGTACCGCGCGGCGGCGTTCAACTACATCACGCTCCCGGCGTAAAGCGTGCTGAGGACCCCGGTGGGGGAGGGCTTCGGCCCTCCCCCGCACGGGGGTGACGGTAGACCAAAGGAATGAGGTGAGACGATGAAAAAGTACATCAGCGCGGCGCTGGGTCTGCTGATCCTCGGCGCGTCCTCCGTGGCGGTCCTCGCGGAGAGCAAGAACAAGTTCCCCAAGGAACCCGGGGGGCTGGCGCACGAGAACCTGAAGTTCCAGGGCGTCAAGATCCTGCGGATCGATCAGACCGCGGACGCGAAGTCGCTCGTCGAGGGCGAGGGCTTCCTGGACTGGATGTGCGTCATCGGCGGCGTGACGGGGGCCTACTCGGCGGCCTTCGACACGAACATCGCCGGGGGCGCGCAGGCGAACCTCGCCGTGTTCGACTACTACATCAGCCCGAAGGTGGACACGACGATCTCCACCGGGAACCTGGGCGGGTGCTGGGTGCCGCCGGACCCGGTGAAGTTCGTCACCGGACTCTACGGGCGCCAGTCGGACGCGGGGCACACGACCCTGTTCGCCGTCCATTGCTCGGACGGCTCGAACCCCTGCACGATCGGGGAGTAACGCGGGTCGCGTGACCGTCGCAACGCTGAACCAGGCGGCCGGCCCCGCCCCTCACTATCGGGGGGCGGGGTCTGGCCCCGCTTCGGTCCCGGAGCCCGCGCGCGCGGGCGCCCGGGGCTGGCTCTACGCGGTCGCCGGGGCCGCGCTCTGCCTCATGCTACCCGGCTCGACGGACCCCTACATCGGGCCGAAGACGGCCGCGCTCGGCGCGCTCGCGCTGGCGCTGCTCCTGCGGCCGGCGGACTACGCCTCGAGCGCGCGGGTGCCGGTCCTCGCCGCCTTCGGCGCGTGGCTCGCCGTCGCGAGCGCCTCCTCGAGCCCCGCCTACACGGGCGTGGGCACCTGGCTCGCCTCCTTCGACGGCTTCACGGCCGTGGCGGTCTACCTCGGCCTGTTCCTGGGCGCGGCCCGCCTCGGGCGCGACGAGGACGACGTGGCCGTCGTCGTCTGCTGGGCGGCGGTCCCGATGCTCGCCTACGCGCTCCTGCAGCGGCACCTTCTGAACGCGGACCCCCTGCTCCCGTCCGAGCTCCCGGCCGGGCGGATCATCGCCACGCAGGGGAGCCCGGTCTATCTCGGCGCGGTCCTGGCGCTCGTCGGCGTCTGCGCGGTCTGGGTGATGCTGACGCACCACCGCCGCCTGCCCGGCGCGGTCGCAGCCGCGCTCACCCTTCCCGCGATCCACTTCACGCAAACCCGGGGCGCGATCCTCGGGGTGGCCGCGGGCCTGTTCGTCCTCCTGCCGCGCCGCGCGCGGTGGGTGTGCCTCGCGGCCGGGGCCGCAGGAGCGGCCCTGCACCCGCGGGTCGGCGCGGGCCTCGCCGACGCCGCGCGCTGGGAGGTCTGGCGGATCGCCTGGGCGATGTTCCTCGAGGCGCCGCTCGTGGGCCACGGGCCCGGCACGTTCGCCGCGGCCTTCCGGCAGTTCGTCACCCCCGAGTTCGTCGCGCTCAACAAGAGCGCGATGGTGAGCCAGGCGCACGCGCACGGGAACGTCCTGCACGTCCTCGCCACGACCGGGCTCGTCGGCCTCGCGGCCTGGGGCCTGCTGGCCTGGACGGCCTGGCGTCTCGCCGCCGGCCGCCCGCTCCTCCGCGCCCTGGGCGCGGCCTACCTCGCGGTGGGGGCCTTCAATCCGGTGCCGACCGCCGCCACGGCGCTGCTCTGCCTCGCCTTCGGCGCCGCCTCCGCGCGCCCGGCGCGCGCGGGGCGCCCCTGGGCGGTCGCGGCCGCGGTGGCCGCCGCGCTCGTGCTGGCCGTCCGGGTCGCGGTCGGGGATTGGTACTACGCGGCCGGGGTGCGGGGCCTCAAGGCGCACGACTCGCTCCCCGCGGCCGAGGGCTTCCACGCCGCGGCGACCTGGAACCCCTGGGAGCCGCAGGTCGTCGCCCGGCAGATCGACAGCCTGCTCCTGCTCACGGCCCGGATGCCCGAGCCGGAGGATCGGCTCAAGGCGCTCGGGTGGTCCCTGGGCCACGCCCGCCGGCTGGCGGCGCGGCAGCCGAACGACTCGGGCGCGCGCGAAATCTACGGGCGCAGCCTCATGATGACCGGCGCGCCGGAGCGCGCGATGGCGGAGTACCGCCGCGCGGCCGCACTGGCCCCCACTTTCCCGCCCGTCTGGAAGCGCATCCTCGGTCTGGCGCAGCGCGCCGGGGACGCCGAGACGGCGCGCGAGGCCGCAGCGCGGCTCGTCGAGCTCGACGCCTGGGCCGGGAAATACCGAGGGGGCCGATAGTGGCTCTCCGAGTCTACGCCGAGAAGGAGGCAGGTATGGAGCTGTTCACGCTGAAGGAGCGCACCGTCGTCAGCCCCGACGGCAAGTGGGTCGTGCAGGAGGGCAAGGAGGACGGCCGGCTGCTGGGCCCCGCCGGCGCGCAGATCCCCATGTCCCAGGCCGTCGCCCTCGGGCTCGCGAAGCCCAAGGAGGACCCGAAGTCCCCGCCCGTGGACGAGAAGGGGATGCGCCTCGACGGCCCCACGCTCGAGGAGTACGTGAAGGCGGGCTACAAGCCCGAGCACTACCCGCCCGAGGGCTACGCCGAGAAGGACTCGCCGGCGTTGCAGGAACTTCGCGCGTCCCAGGAGGCGGAGAAGAAGTCCGCCGCCGAGAAGGCCGAGGCGGAAAAGGACGCCGCCGAGAAGGCCGCGAAGAAGTCCGAGGACAAGGCGGGCGGCAAGAAGGCCGAGAACAAGGGCGGGAAGAAGGCCTAGCCCATGGCGACCCTGCTCACCACCGCGGAGATTCGCGAGCACGTCGAAACCGACCTCGGGGACGACGCGCTCGAGCGCGTGGTGGCAGCGGCCGACGCGGAGATCATCCGGCGGCTCGGCCCCGTCGCGAACGCGGTCGAGGTCCTGCGGGGTGGGCGGCTGTTCCTGCACCTGCCCCGCAGGGCTTCGGCCATCGTCTCGGCGGTGGAGCGGTACGCCGCGTACGGCCTTGCGGCCGCCGACTACGCCCTGGTGGCCGACGACTACAAGCTGCACGCGGACGGGTACCGGGTCGAGCGGCTCGCGGACGGGACGAACCCGTCGAGCGCCTGGAACGGGCTCGTGACGATCACGTTCACCCCGCTCAACACCGGGGACACCACGGAGCGCAAGCTCCTCCTCGCGAACCTCGTCAAGCTCGAGCTCGAGTACTCCGGGCTCGCGTCGGACGCGATCGGGGACTCGCGCAAGCAGTACCACGCGGACCATGCCGCGGCGAAAGCGGCGCTTTTCGCCCCGTTCAGCGCGGGGCGCAGACTCATCACGTAGGACCGGAGAGGCAACCGCATGAAAAAGATCGTTCTCGCAGGGCTGGGGCTGGCCGGGCTGATCCTCGGGATGGCCCCGCAGCAGGCGAAGGCCGCCACGAGCCTGACCGTCCAGACGATGACGAAGAACGGGGTCAACACGAGCCGCGTCTCGGGCGGCATCAGCAGCACCGAGACGTACAAGTTCCGCAACGACGGCGACACCTTCCTGCTGTTTGAGAAGACCGCCTCCGGCACGGCCTCGGTGTTCTTCGGCGTGACGACGACCGTTGCGGGGCTCTCGGTGTCGAGCCTAACCGTCACCGTCCCGGCGACCGCGGGGGACGTGGCGGTCGGCCCGTTCCCGACGCGCATCTTCAACGACTCGAGCGGCGACGTGTCGTTCACCGTCTCCGAGACGGGCGGGCTCTCGCTCGCCATCTTCAAGCTCTAGGGACCGGGGAGAGAGACACCGTCGCTATGGGGCTCGCCGCCAGCCGGATGACGATGCGGGCCCGCGTTCTGCGGAACGCGGCGGCGGACACGCAGGAGGACGCGCCCGCGCCGGACTTGGTGAGCGATGCGGAACCCTGCTGGGTGTGGAGCAAGTCGCGGCGGTACGTCGCGGAGGGAGGCCAGAGCGTCGTCGTGGAAGACCTGACCGCCGTGTTCAAGAAGGACAGCCCCGTGCAGGCGGGTGACACGATCGAGTCGATCGTAGACCGCCGCGGGGCCGTCGTCATGGACGGCCCGGTCTTCGTGGAGACGATGGTCCCGCGCTCGCGCGGGGCGGCCGTCGATCACTACGCCGCCACCCTCCGGAGGCCCCAGTCGTGAAGTGGTACGGGGACCGGGTGAAGCGGAAGATGGAGCGCGCCGCGCGGATCGGCATCAACCGCACGATGGGCGAGGCGGTCGCCCACGGGAAGGCGAACCACGAGTGGAACAACCGCACGGGCACCGCCGAGCGTTCCATGCGCATCCAGGAGCCGGCGCAGACCGTCGGCGGCAAGACCTCGGGGACCTGGGGCAGCGTGGGCGTCGTCTACTTCATCTGGCTTGAGCGGGGATCCTCGCTCATGAAGGGCTTCGGGACGCTCCGGAAGGCGGCGGCCGCCACGTACCGGAACCTCTCGAGCAACATCCGGAGGGCATACACGGCATGAGCCAGGACCTCGTGCTCGCGACGAACACGATCCTGAAAGCGAACGCGACGGTCGCGGCGCTGATCGGGACGCGCGCGTTCCGGACGGTCCTCCCGAAAGCCGAGGCGCAGTTCATGCCGCGCTACGCCCTGGTGACGCGGCGGGCCCCCGGGACGGGGGGCTTTGGCGGGTACCTCGAGCTCGAGCGTGCGGCCCTCGACATCTGGACGCACGGGGCGACCGACAAGCAGGCGGACACGCTCTACCAGGCCGTGCGGGAGGCGTTGAAGCAGGCCCGGCGCCAGGTCGTCGGCTCGGTCCTGGTGCATGGGTTCGAGGCCGTAGGATCGCCGTCGAGCGATCGGCCCAGGGACACGCCTCAGTGGCCCGTTGTTTTTTCGTCCTG
>DYFX01000025.1:0-4364 GCA_020724945.1 Candidatus Paceibacter sp. | reverse complement strand
CTGGTCCGTGATCGCCTCGGAAGCCGCGGCGGCATGACGGTAAGACGAGAACGAAAGGAGAGGAGGTAGGAAATGCCTGAATCGGCTCCGCTGGAAATCATCTGCGCCCCCCTCACGGTCTACATCGCGCCCGTGGGCGAGGCCTTCCCGGACGTGGACGAGGTCCCGGCCGGGAACTGGCTCAAGCTCGGCACGTCCGGCGACAAGAACATCACCGAGGAGGGCCTGACGGTGCAGCACCCGCAGGCGCTCGAGTACTTCCGGATGTTTGGCTCGACCGGGCCGCGGAAGGTGACGCGCACGGAGGAGGACTTCATCCTCTCCTTCATGCTCGCGGACCTCACGCTCGAGCAGTACGCGCACATCCTCAACACCAAGACCGTGACCGACACCCCGGCCGCTTCGGGGACGCCCGGCTACCGGGAAATCTCCCTGCACCGCGGCCGGACGGTCACGCAGCGCGCCCTGCTCGTGCGCGGCGCCAGCCCGTACCTGGACGACGGGAACTCGCAGTACCAGGTCCCGATCGTCGTCCACTCGGGGAGCCCGGAGGTCGTCTACGCGAAGGACGCGCCGGCGGCGCTCCTGTTCGAGTTCACGGCCCTCGAGGACCCGAACGACGACGACTACCCCTTCGGGAAGCTGCTCGCGCAGGACGCCGACGCGCTGCCGTAATGGATCCCGCGCTCGCCGCCGCGGAGGCCGAAAGCCTGCGGGCGGCGGCGCGTTTCCACAAGCGCGCCCAGGCGGCGCACCGGAGGAAGGCGCGGGGCTGCATGGACGCGCTGCGCAGGTTGCAGGACCGATGCCGGACGCTCGGCATCGACTTGAACGCCAAAGGGCGGAGGTAAAAACTCCATGGCCCAGAAGCCGCTGCTGACGCTGGACACGCTCGAGAGTCCCGAGCGCCCAGCCATCGAAGTGGACAAGGTCGCCTATCCGATGCGGGTCCCGGGCGACTTCGGACTGCGCGACGAGGCGCGGATCCGCACGAGGGGAAAGCGCGCGGATGTCCTGTACGAGAAGGGCGAACTGACCGAGGCGGAAGCCTCCGAACTGGCGACGATCCTCGACGAGTTGGCGGGCGAGGTGCTTCCCGACCTGCCCGCGGAGAAGCGCGCGAAGCTCAAGGACATTCAGAAGGTTGCGATTCTGCGAGCTTTTGGGGCGGAGGCCGCGCGCCGGCGGGCGAGCCTCCTCGGGACGCCGCCGGCGGAAGAAGGGACGGCGCCGGCCGCGAGCTAGATGTCGGATACCTGATCCCGCAACTTCAGCGGTTCTACGGGGGAACCTGGCGGGATTGGGTCGAGATGCCCCAGAGGGTGCTGCAGGCCTACATGGAAATGCTTCCCGTGATCCAGGCGCAGGAGAGCCTTCGGCTCTACGAGGCCGTCACGCTCGGGACCGGGTCCTTCGGGAAGAAGGGCGCCGCCCAGGCGCGCGCGAACTTCCGGGCCCTGCAGCGCACCGCGAAGAAGCACAACCCGACCGCGGTCACGCGGCCGCGCAACCCGCAGGAGCTCGCCGCCCGCCTAGCGGCGATGGGCGTCCCGGTGATCCGGGTGCCGAAGAAGCGGAGGCCCGCCGATGGCTGAACGCCTCGGGGAATCGGTCCTCCGGCTCTCCACCGACAACAACGCGCTGAACTCGGGCATCGACTCGGCCCGCGCGGCCGGGCAGGGCCTCGAGACGAGCTTCACGGGGATCGCCGACTCGATCAAGGCGGCGTTCGCCGCGATCGGGATCGGGATCGGGCTCCGCGAAATCCTCAACGCGACCATGGAGGCGGAGACGGCCTACCGCCTCCTCGAGAACTCGGTGCGGGCGACAGGGATGTCGGCGGGATTCACGGCCGAGCAGCTCCGCGCGCAGTCGGCCGCCCTGCAAGAGGCGACGACGTTCGGCGACGAGGCGATCCAGGACACCCAGCGGGCCATCATGGCGTTCCGGAACATCCACGGGGAGGTCTTCCGCGACACGACGCGCCTCGTCCTGGACTTCGCCACGGCCACGGGCCGGGACGCCGCCACCGCGGCGCGCACCCTCGGCATGGCGATCAACGACCCGGTGAACGGGCTCACGCGCCTGCGCCAGGCTGGCGTGGCGGTCACGGACTCCCTGCGCGAGCAGGTCGAGGAGCACGTCCGGGCGGGGGACCTGCAGGCCGCGCAGCGGGTCATCCTGGACGAGCTCACCAAGGCCTACGGCGGCACCGCCGCGGCCGCGCGCGACACCCTGGGCGGCGCGCTCGAGTCCCTGAAGAACCGCTTCGGCGACCTGTTCCTAGAGCAGCAGGCCGCCGTGAACCAGTTGCGCCAGTTCGTGCAGTTGGTCGAGGAAAGCCTGCCGACCGTCTCGGCGGTCTTCTCGGCCACCTTCGCGGCAATCCGCACCGTGGTCGAAGGCCTCGTCGAGCAGCTGTTCTTCCTGGGGTCGGGCCTGTCGCGGCTCGTTAAGCTGGACCTGCAGGGGGCGATGGACGCCTTCGCGCAGATGCCGGGCTTCGTGAACATCGGCACCGAGTCGGTCAAGAACGCGACGACCGCCTTCAACGAGGCGCGGGACGCGATCCGGAACATGGACAAGGCGAACCGGGACCTGGCCGCCTCGGCGCCCGTCTCGGCGGGGATCGTGAAAGAGTCCGCCGCGGAGATGCAGGCGGCGCTGCAGAAGGCCGAGAAGGACAAGTCGCTCAAGAAGCTGCAGGACGACACCGCGAAGGCGGGCCAGCAGATGAAGCGGCTCGAGCAACAGACGGGGCAGTCGTTCGGCGCGATCGCGGGCGACCTCGTGCAGGGGAAGATGGGCTTCGAGGACTTCGGCCGCGCCGTCATCCAGGCCATCGCCCAGATGATTACCCAGCTCATCGCGCTGCGCGCGGCGGCCAGCTTCCTGGGCGGCTTCGGGGTCGGCTTCGCCGGGTCCCTTCTGGGCGGCTTCGGCGGCGGGCGGGCCGCCGGCGGCCCGGTCACGGCCGGGACGACCTACCTCGTTGGCGAGCGCGGGCCCGAGTTGTTCACTCCGTCCCGGAGCGGGTTCATCCACCCGAACGCCGACGGCGGGCGCTCCGTCAACGTCACCCAGCAGCTCTACGTGGACGGGGCGGACTTCTCCGACCCCGAAAGCATCGCCCGGATCGCGCGCGGGCTCGCCGCCGCGGCGCGCGACGGCGTGACCGAGGTCCTCGACGCCAGCGTCGAGATGGCGAACACCGCGGCTCTGAACCCGCAGAGGTTGACCGCATGAGCGTCTCCCTCGCAGCCAAGGCAAAGCCCGCCTTCTTCTCGCTGAACTACTTCGGCCGCTTCGCCGACCGCGCGGGCGACCTGGTTTGCTCGTCCGGGAACATGCTGCGGCATCGCCTCTACGACATGGACGGCCGGGCACAGTGGACCTCGGCCGGCTCGGACGACACCACGACCGAGACGATCAACGCCGGGCTCTGGCTCCCGGGCATGCAGACCGAGCGGAGCCCCGACTTCCTCGCGATCCTGAACCACAACCTGAAGGAGTTCACCGCCGAAGGGTCGAGCGACAACGGAAACACCTGGGATACCACGATCTACGCGCCCACCACGGAGGCGGTCTCGAACACGTTCAAGTCGTTCGCCGCCTCGGCGATGAATCGCTTCCGGCTCTCGATGCTGAAGACCCAGACGGCGAACGCCGAGAAGCTCGTCGGCGCGATCGTCCTCGCGGCCCTCAACTTCCAGACCGCCGAGCACTTTTTCGAGTACGTGCCGGAGCCCTACCTGGACGGCACCAAGTCGGCCCGCATGGCCGACAACACGCCGCGCGGCTCGCGGATGATGCGCTCCGACGCCTCCCACTTCCTGCGCGGTTTCTTCGTCTCCTGGCTCGTGGACGACGCGGACGAGTTGCAGCGGTTCCGCGACCTATTCTTCGCCGGCGAGGACTTCCTGTTCATGCCGCGCCCCGGCGACGAGCAGGCCGACCTGTTCCTCTGCCGCATCCGCCCGGGCACCTTCCAGGATCCCTACTTCCCGCCGGGCAACCCCGACATGCGGAAGGTGTCCTTCGTGGTCGAGGAGGTCGGGCGGGCCTAATGGCGATCGCGGTTTCGGACGAGTTCAAGGAGCTCTGGCATCAGATGCGGGGCAAGCCCGAGCGGCTCCGCCTGCGTTACAAGCGCCGCTATAAGAACGGCGCCGGCGCGTTCGTGAACGAGGCCGACTGGAAGGTCCTCGAGCAAGGCGAGTTCACCGGAATCGGACGCATCGCGCAGGCGCTGGATCCCGTCTTCCAGAACGACTTCCGCACCGCGAACGTCACCCTGCGGTTCCCGAACCTGTACAACGAGTGGCTTGAGACGACGGCCCCGCCGTCGTTATTCGCGGCCGATG
>DYFX01000024.1:3266-15676 GCA_020724945.1 Candidatus Paceibacter sp. | reverse complement strand
GATGCCGAGGATGATATAGAGCCCCATATCCATAGTGGTGCTTTTTTCGGCGTGAAGTTAAGATAGCCTCATTATGGACTACAACCCCAGCATCTTCAAGGCCTACGACATCCGCGGACTCGTGGGCAAGGACTTCGACGACGCGTTCTGCGAGGCGCTCGGGCGGGCCTTCGTGGTCCACACCGGCGCCAAGGTCATCGTGGCCGGGCGCGACATGCGCGGCTCTTCGCCGGGCTACTTCGCGGCGCTCACGCGCGGGATGATGCGGCAGGGCGCGGATGTCATCGATATCGGCATGGTCTCGACGCCGATGTTCTACTTCGCCGTCTCCGACTACGACCTGCACGACGCCGGCATCATGGTCACCGCTTCGCACAACCCCTCCGAGTACAACGGCTTCAAGATGGTCCACGGCGACGCGATGCCGATCGGGAAGGGGAGCGGGATGGAGGAGCTGAAGGCGCTCGTCGAGAACGGGGAGTTCCCCGACGCCAAGGAGGGGACGCTGGTGCAGACCGACATCGTGCCGGACTACCTCGAGCGCCTCTTCGCGCTCGTGCCGGCGGACTCCATCGGCAAGCTGAAGGTCGTCGTCGATGCCGGCAACGGCATGGGCGGCGTCATCCTGCCGAAGATCTTCGAGGCCCTGCCGCAGGCGGAAGTCCACCGCCTCTACTGGGAACCGGACGGCACCTTCCCGAACCACGAGGCGAATCCGCTCAAGACCGAGACGCTCGCGGACCTGCAGGCCAAGATCAAGGAAGTCGGCGCCGACATCGGCATCGCGCTCGACGGCGACTCCGACCGCATCGGCCTGGTCGACGAGAAGGGCGAGATCGTCCGCGCCGATCAGATCATCGCCATGCTGGCGCATGTGCTCCTGCCGGGGAACGCCGGCGACGCCGTCACCTACAATGTCTCCTGCGGCAATGTCGCGCCGGAGGAGATCAAGGCTTCGGGCGGCACGCCGGTCATGACGCCCACCGGACACGCGCTCATCAAGCCGATCCTCCGGAAGAACGGCGGGCTCTTCGGCGGCGAACTCTCCGGCCATTTCTATTTCCGCGAGTTCTTCAGCGCCGAGAACACCGACTATGTGATGCTCCTCGCGCTCCAGCTGCTCTCGCGCCAGGGCAAGCCGCTCTCCGAGCTCGTCGCGCCCTTCCGCCGCTACGCGCATTCGGGCGAACTCAACTTCAAGGTCGCCGACGCGAAGGCGAAGATGGCCGCCATCCAGGAGAAGTACGCCCCCGAAGCCGCCTCCGTCACCGACATCGACGGTCTCCGCCTTGACTTCGGGGACTGGTGGTGTAGCATTCGCGCGTCGAACACCGAGCCGCTGCTCCGATTGAACCTCGAGGCCGCGACGCGGGACGCGATGGAAAAGAAAAAAGAGGAACTCGTCTCGCTCATTACCGCCTGAACGGAAGGAAGACACGGTGCACGACTATCGGCTCCTGTGCGGACGCATCTCCGCGATCTTCTACGACCTCGACGGCACGCTCATCGACTCCGAAGAGCTGCTCTACGAGGTCTGGGTCGAGGAGCTCGCCGCGCACGGCGCGCTCTTCACGACGGACGACTATCTCGGCATCATCGGAACGCCCGAAGACGAGAAAGTCCCCGAGCTCCTGGCGCGCTACGGCATCGCCGAGGATCCCAAGGCCTTCTACGCGCGGTTCACGGCGCGCCTCAAGGCGCGGATGGCGGCCGATCTCGGTCCCATGCCGGGCGCGGAGGAGTCGCTGAAGCGAAGCTTCGCCACCGGCGCCCCCATCGGGCTCGTGACTTCGGCGACCGCCTGGCACGCCGCGTTCGCGCTCGACCGCCTCGGGTTCAGGAAGTATTTCCGCCGCGGCATCCATGTCACCGCCGACACGGAAGGGCTCGCCGCCCGCAAGCCGCATCCGGCGCCGTACCTCCTGGCCGCCAAGCTCCTGCGCGTGAAGCCCATGAGCTGCGTCGTCTTCGAGGATTCGCTCCAGGGCGCGACCGCCGCCAAGGCCGCCGGCATGCTGGTGGTCGGCGTCCCGCATCGGCTCTCGCCGCGCGACCGGCTCGAAGGCGTCGCCCATCATGTCATCCCGGACGGGAAGACGATCGGCGACTTCGCCTTCACCGACATCCCGCATCTCGACATCCTGCTCCCCAAGACCCCGCGCTAGCCGCGGGTTTTTTCTTTCGGGATACGAAAAACGAGGCGCATGGCGCCTCGCGAGGTCCTAAGGATCGGTGCGTTCGGCGGGCGACGGTCCGCGCTCGAACTCCTTGAGCTGGTCGCGGTGCTCCTTCTTCACCTCGTCCATGTCCGGACGGAGGTCGTCCGCCCTGATGTCCGGTTCGGACGGCGTCGGCGGCGGGGGAGACGACTGCGGGAGCTCGTTGCCGACCTTCGGGCCGGCGAACGGGTTCGGCAGCTTGTAGATGTAGCTGTCGACGATGCCGACGGTGGCCAGGAAGAGGACGAGCAGGCAGGCGCGTGAGGCCCAGGTGTAGAATGCCCGCTCCGGATCGTCCTTGTCGAAGTCCTTGGATGTGTACCTCAGGCCCGACGAGAACATGATCAGCAGCATGAGACCGATCGCGAACGCGATGACGCTGATGATACCCATGGCGTCACTGTCCCTTCGGGGCGGCGGGTGGGATCGCGCCGCCGCCGACGGCGACGGGCGTGCCTTCGGCCGCGGCGTCGGCGAAGCGCTCGAGGATCTTCAGGTACATGAACTGTCCGACGGGGATGCCCAGCTCCTGCGCGACCTGCTTGTCGTTGGCGGCGCGCTTGCGCTGGACGGCCTGCCGCTGCTCCTCGATGGAGAGCTCGGCCTCGAGCGCCTTCACCTGGCGCGCCTTCTCCTCCTCGACGGCGAAGAGGCGGCGCTTGGCGGTGAGGACCGCCTCGGGGACCTGGCCGATGCCGTTGGGGAACGAGAGCTCGGTCACCTCGACCGGGTCGTCCTTCAGGGCCACATTGACCATCTCCTCGACGCGCTTGGAAATCTCGGGGACCTTGGTCAGCACCTCCTCGACGGTGTTGTCGCGCAGGGCGACGACGACGGCGTCGGGCACCTTGCCGCGCAGGTAGGTGTCGTAGATCTGCTTGGCGCCGATCAGCTCCACCTGGTCGCCGGCCTTCTCCGGCCGCACTTCTCGGAAGATGCGGTTGATCGAGTCCTTGTCTTCCTTGACGCGGAACTGGATCCGGATCTGGACCTTGTCGATGTCGACATTGCTCTCCGGGAGGAAGAGCGAGTCGATGGTGAAGTCCTCGGCGCTCCGGCTGGTCTGCAGCCGGATGAGCTTGGGACAGGCCGAGACGATGCACGAGTCCATCCGGAACGAGCCGGGCTGGCGGATGTCGCTCTCCAGGCCGTCGGTGGTCAGCTGCTTGCCGACCTCGCCGGACTGGACGGTGACCCTCTCGCCGCAGGCGGCGATGAGGACGATGAGGACGCAGGCCACGATGTGCTTCACGCGCTTCTCCTTCTGTGCTCGGACATTGAAAGGACGGTGGACAGCCGGATTCCTACCATCTTCCGGCCGTTCCGTCAAGCCTCGCGAAAAGAAAAAGACGCCGTCATCGCTGGCGGCGCCGGGCGGATCCCGACTTCTTCGCGCGCCGCTGCCCGGGCTTCCGGGGCGGCTTGGTGCGCGAGGCGACCACATCTTCGAGGCGGCCGAGCGCCGCGTCGAGCTTCGCGTCCTTATCGGACGCCTTCTCGAGGATGGCGGGCTCCATCACCGCGCAGATATGGAACGCGTCGGAGGCGACGAACGCGCTCATCGGCAGGGTCGGCAGCATCGCGCGCATCTTGTGGATGCGCTCCCAGCGACGGTCGTCTTCGCGGCGTTCGGCCTCGTAATACTCTTCCATCGGGTGTCCCATCGTCGGTCTCCTTCCAAGGTGCGGTTGCCGTGAGGAGTATCACGGGATAGGCTACACTGTCCATATGATCGGCATCTTCTATTCCGGCATCGGCGGCCTGACGGAAGTCCGCGCGCTCCGCGCCGCGCGGCCGGACTTGTCGTTCGTGTACCTGGGCGACACCGCCCGCGCGCCCTACGGCACCAAGAGCCCCGAGACCATCCGCCGGTACGCCGAGGACTGCGCGGACTTCCTCGTCTCCAAAGGGGCCAAGGCCGTCATCATCGCCTGTAATACGGCGTCATCGCTCGCGTCAGGGCATCTGCGCGCCCGGCATCCGGAGCTCCCCATCTTCGAAGTCGTCGGCCCGGCCGTCCGCGCCGCCCTCGCCGCTTCCGGGACGAAGCGCATCGGACTCATCGGCACGCGCGCGACCGTCGGCAGCGGCCTCTACGAGAAGCTGCTGAAGGCCGCCGACCCGTCCGTCGAAGTCGTCGCGCGCCACGCCCAGCTCCTCATCGCCCTGGTGGAGGAGGGCTGGGTCGACGCGCCGGAGACGGCGTCCGTCGTCGGGAAGTATGTCGCGCCTCTCCGCGAGGTTTCCGTCGACGCGCTCATCCTGGGCTGCACGCATTTCCCCATCCTCAAGGCGAAGATCGCCGAAGCGATGGGGGAGGGCGTCGCGCTCATCGATTCCGCCGAAGCCGTCGTCGCCGAGTTCCGTGCTACACTGGAAGCCGACGCGGCGTTCGAAGCCTCGCTCGACCGCGGCGGAAGCGCCTCCTATTTCGTCACCGATCCCACCCCCGCCTTCTCCGCGATCGGTTCCGCCTGGCTCGGCGCGCCCATCGAAGTATCGAAAGCTGATATCGCCTCCTGATGGAAACCCTCCTCACCCACGGTCCGACGGTCCTGCTCTTCATCGTCGTCCTGGCCATCCTCGTCCTCGTGCATGAGCTCGGCCATTACCTTGCCGCGCGCTATTTCGGCATCGATGTCGAGGAGTTCGGCATCGGCTTCCCGCCGCGCGCCTGGAGCGTGAAGAAGGGGAAGACCGTCTGGTCCATCAACTGGATCCCGCTCGGCGGTTTCGTGCGCATCAGGGGCGAGGACGACCCGAACGCCACCGGTCCCGGCTCGTTCGCGCACAAGCCCGCGTGGCAGCGCGCCATCGTCATCTGCGCCGGCGTCTTCATGAACCTGGTGCTCTCCTCGACGCTCTTCGCCGTCGGCTTCATGGCCGGCGTGCCCCAGCTCGTCGACGGCCTCCCGGACTCCGCCCGCGTCCGCGATCCGCGCGTGCAGGTCATCGAGGTGCTTCCCGATTCTCCCGCCGCCGAAGCCGGTTTCAGGACCGGCGATGTCATCGTCTCCGTCGACGGGCAGCCGTTCGGGCGCATCGAGGAGATCCAGGAGGTCGTGAACGCCGCCCCGGCGGGCGTCAGCGTGGAGCTCCGCCGCGGCAAGGAGACCGTCTCCGCGGAACTCGTGCCGAAGCTCGACGAGGCCTCGGGCCGCAAGATCATGGGCGTCGCGCTCGTCGAATCGGCCATCGTCTCGTATCCGTGGTACGAGGCCTTGCCCAAAGGCGTCTACGCCTCCGGCTTCTATGTGAAGGAGATCGTCCTCTCGCTCGCGGACCTCATCAAGGGGCTGTTCGTCGGACAGAAGCCCGGCGTCGAGTTCTCCGGCCCCGTCGGCATCGCCGTCCTCACGGGCCAGGCCGCCAAGCTCGGCTTCACCTACCTGATGCAGTTCGCCGCGCTCCTCTCCGTGAATCTCGCCGTCATCAACATCCTGCCCATCCCCGCGCTCGACGGCGGCCGTCTCCTCTTCATCATCATCGAGAAGTTCCGCGGCAGGGGAGTCCGCCCCATCGTCGAAGCCGTCACCCACCGCATCGCCTTCTTCCTCCTCCTCGGCCTCATCGTCCTCATCACCCTCAAGGACATCGCGCGCTACCGCGAACAGATCCTCGACGCCCTCAAGGGATTGTTCGGGGTGGTGTGAGCCGGGTCCTCTTGCGTGAAAAGAAACGCCTTTGCTAGGACCTCGGCGTGGGGGCGGGACGGATGGTCCGTGAGCGTGTCTTGACATCACGCTTCGGGGGTTCGATGCCCCTCCCGTCCACCACGCAGGTCTTGACCGGATGGTCACGACCGAGTACGATATCCATGTCAAGACACGCTCGATACGGCCAGCCGCGAGGCACCGTCGAAAACTCTCCGAAAGGGGAGTTTTCGTTGTTATGGGTCCGAAGTCGACAAAATACGGCCTTTCGCTTAAAGTGGCCGTATGAAAGACAAGCTTGAACAGCTGAAAATCGAGGCGACCGCCGCGTTCGCGGCCGCCAAGGATGCGGCCGAACTCGAGGCCGCCGAGATCAAGTATCTGGGACGCAAGGGCATGATGGCCGCCCTCATGCAGGGCGTGGCCGGCTTGCCGCCCAACGAGCGTCCGATGATGGGCAAGTTCGCCAACGAGGTGAAGGCCGTCATCGACCGTGCGCTCGCCGACCGCCGCGCGGCGCTCGAGGCCGAGAAGCGCGGCGCCATCGCCACGACGGAATGGATGGATCTCACCGTCCCGGGCACGCGCCCGCCGCAGGGCCATGTCCACATCGTCACCGACGCCATCGCCGCCGTGACCGGCATCTTCGAGAAGATCGGCTTCACGCGCGTGCGCTACCCCGAAGTCGAGTGGGACTGGTACGCCTTCGAGGCGCTCAACATGCCCAAGGACCACCCCGCCCGCGACGAGTGGGAGACCTTCTTCATGGACGCGCCCGAGGACGCCAAGTGGGGCAAGATGGTCCTCACCCCGCACACCTCCTCCGGACAGGTCCGCGAGCTGAAGAAGGGGAAGCTCCCGATCCGCATGATCAACATCTCGAAGACCTACCGCCGCCAGAGCGATGTCACGCATGTCCCGATGTTCCATCAGTTCGAGGGGCTGATGATCGACAAGGATGTCTCCGTCACGCACCTGAAGGGCGTCCTCGACCACTTCGCCAAGGAATTCTTCGGCGCCGGCCGCAGGACGCGGCTCCGCCCCTTCCACTTCCGCTTCACCGAACCGTCGTTCGAGATCGACATCTCCTGCGACCTCTGCGGCGGCACCGGCATGCAGGGCGGGAACAAGTGCCGCGTCTGCAAGGAGGGCTGGCTCGAGCTCGGCGGCGCCGGCATGGTGCATCCGAATGTCCTCACGGCCTGCGGCGTCGATCCGGAGAAGTGGAGCGGCTTCGCCTTCGGCTGGGGCGTCGAGCGCACCATGATGATGCGCGAAGGCGTGAAGATCGACGACATCCGCCACCTCTACAAGAACGACTTCCGTTTCCTCACGCAATTCTAGTATGCCGGCCATCGTCGCCATCTTCCTCGCGCAGGTCTTCTACACCGGCGCCGACACCCTGCAGAAGTTCGTGCTGAAAGGCCGCGGCTTCTCCTGGCAGACGCTCCTTTCGGTGAAATTCCTGCTGACGCTCATCCCCGCCGGCATCGGGTTCGTCTTCCTGATGTACGGCCTCTCCAAGATGGACATCTCGAAGACCATCATCCTGCTCGGCGTCTTCGGCGTCGTCCTGGCCGCGCTCTCGGGTCTCTACTTCTTCGGAGACCGCCTCAACTGGTGGAACTGGGTCGGCATCGGCCTCGCCATCGCCTCCATCATCCTCGTGAACTGGAAAGCCGCATGAACCTCCTCGTCTCGTACGATTGGCTGAAGGACTATGTGAAGCTCAAGCACACGCCGCAGGAATTCGCGGCGCGGCTTTCGCTGTCCGGGCCCTCGGTGGAGCGCATCCACGCCGCCGGCGCGTCGCTCGAGAAGGTCGTGGTCGGCAAGATCCTGAAAGTGAAGCCGCACCCGAACGCCGACAAGCTCCGCGTCGTCGAGACGGATCTCGGGACGATGGCGAAGGACATCGTCTGCGGCGGCTCCAACCTCGAAGCGGGGATGCTCGTGGCCGTCGCGCTTCCGGGCGCGTGGGTGAAGTGGCACGGGGAAGGGGAGCCGGTCGAGATCAAGGAAGCGGCGCTCCGCGGCGTCGCCTCGTACGGCATGATCTGCGGCGCCGACGAGATCGGCCTCGCCGACGCGTTCCCGAAGCAGGGCGAGAAGGAGATCCTCGACCTCACCTCGACCAAGGCCGCGCCGGGCACGCCGCTCGCCGAGGCGCTGAAGCTCGACGATGTCGTCTTCGATGTCGAGGTCACCTCCAACCGCCCTGACGCCTATTGCATGCTCGGCATGGCGATGGAAGCTTCCGCCATCCTGAAGGCGCCGCTGACCTGGAAGGCGCCGAAGATGCCGAAGGCCAAGGCCGGCGCCAAGCCCGAAGCGCTCGCGGTCGAGCTGAAAGCCAAGAAGCTCTGCCCGCGCTACCAGGCCGTCGTGATGCGGAACGCCAAGGTCGGGGAGAGCCCCGCCTGGATGAAGGCGCGCCTCGCCTCCGCCGGCGTGCGCTCCATCAACAACCTCGTCGACATCACCAACTTCGTGCGCCTCGAGCTCGGACAGCCGATGCATGTCTTCGATTACGACAAGCTCGCCGGCAAGAAGATCGTCGTGCGCGAGGCCGTACAGGGAGAGACGCTGAAGGCGCTCGACGGCAACGCGTATGAGCTCAAGGCCGGACAACTCGTCATCGCCGACGCCGAGAAGCCGGTGGCCGTGGCCGGCGTGATGGGCGGCGAAGAATCCGGCGCCACGGGAACGACGACGACCGTCGTTTTCGAGTCCGCCGCCTTCGACCCCGTCTCCGTCCGCCGCACCGCCCGCGCGCTGAACCTGCATTCCGATTCCTCCAAACTCTACGAGAAGGGCCTCTCGACCGAACTCACGGCGATGGCGCTCGCCCGCGCCGCCGAACTCGCCGCCGAACTCTGCGGCGCCGAAGTCGCGTCGAAGGTCATCGACGCCCGCGCCTCCGCCTACAAGCCGCTCGTCTTCCCGTTCCGCCCGTCGGTCGCGGCCAAGCTGATCGGCGTCGACATCCCCGCCAAGGAGATGAAGCGCATCCTCACGGACCTCGGGTTCAAGGTCTCCGGCGCCGCCGCGAAGTGGAAGGTCGTCGTGCCGTTCTGGCGCGACCACGACATCGAAGGCGAGCGCGATCTCGTCGAGGAAGTCGCCCGCGTCCACGGCTACGGCAACCTGCCCTCGGTGATGCCGGAAGGCCGCCTGCCGCTCGCCGAACCTGCCCGCGCCCTCGTCTGGGAAGACCGCGCCAAGCGGCTCCTCAAGGCCTGGGGCCATGTCGAACTCATGACCTACTCCTTCATCTCGAAGGAGCTCGCGGCCAAGTCCGACTGCGGCGAGAGCGACATGCTCCGCGTCAGCAACCCGCTTTCCGAGGAATACGAATTCATGCGCGACCGCCTGACCGGCAGCGTGCTGGATGTCATCGCCAAGAACCAGGAAGAAGCCGTCGAAGGCCGCTGCTTCGAGCTGGCCAATGTCTACATCCCGCGCAAGGGCGACCTTCCGATCGAGACGCCCCGCCTGCTGATCGCCTCCTGGAGCCGCCACGCGGACGGCCGCGATACGCTCGCCGTCAAAGGCGTCGTCGAGGCGCTCCTCGAGGAGTTCGGCGTCCGCGGCGCGAAGGTCGTGCGCGACGGCGAAGGCAACGCCGTCTGGCACCCGGGCCGCTCCGCCACGATCGAGGTCGGCGGCGAGATGCTCGGCGGCTTCGGCGAGTTCCACCCCGACTACCTGAAGCGCTTCGGCATCGAGCGCCGCGTGGCCGGCGCGAGCCTCGACTTCGCCATGCTCTCCGCGCTCGCCCGCGACGCCAAGTTCTACAGCCCCGTCTCCGAATTCCCCCGCGTGAAGCGCGACCTCGCCTTCGTGGTCGGCCGCCGCTCCGAACACGCCGCCATCGTCGAGAAGATGCGGAACGCCGACCCGCTCCTCAAGGAGGTCGAGCTCTTCGATGTCTTCGAGGGCGGGAACCTCGGGGAAGGGAAGAAGAGCATGGCCTACCACCTCCAGTTCGGCGCCGACGACCGCACGCTCAAGGCCGAGGAGGTCGACCGCGTGATGGAGACGCTCCGCGCGCGGCTGAAGGAGGCCTTCGGCGCCGAGATCCGTTCATAACGAAGCACCTATGTCCACCCGCAACGCGTTCGTCCAGCGCCAGCACGACGAGGCCCGCGAGACGCTCGACAAGCTCCGCCAGCTGGTCCCGGCCTTCGAGGAGAAGCTCCAGGAAGGGGGAGAGGCCGAGAAGTGGCAGCCGCTCGTCGACGACGCCAAGTCGGGCGTCGCCGCGCTCGAACCGGTCCTCGCCGACTTCGACGACGCCGGCGTCGACCCGGAAGAGCTGGTCCAGTACGCCCAGATCATCGAGGACTGGCAGATGAAGACGGAAGAACTCGCGAAAAAGCTGAACTGATATGTCCGAAGTCAACGAGGTGGACGACCTGATCGCCAAGCTCGCGAGCCACCGCGAGAGCATGGAGGAGAAGCTGCTCCAGGAACCGGACGACGACGAACTGCGCGACCTGCTCGTGGAGGTCGAGGAGGCCATCGAGCTGCTCGAGGCCCAGGACGGCGAGGCTCCGCTCGGCGAACTGGCCGGGCTCGAGGCCCGGGTCGCCGACCGCCTGCAGAAGTGATATACTGTCCGGCGTAAGGCTTTAGGAGGGAAATCTTCGCCTTGAGCGAGGGAAGCCTATGTATCTCGAATCGTCCAAGGACATCCTGTATCTGGTGCTGGCCTTCAGCATCCTCTGGTTCACGGCTTTCGTGTGCTGGGCGCTGTATTATGTCATCACCATCCTGCGGGACGCCTCGAACGCCGTTTCCGAGATCCGCGACCGCATCGCCGCCATCGACGAGGCCGTCCGCATGGTCCGCGAGAAGGTCGAAGCCTCGTTCGGTTCCTTCGGCATCGCCGCCGCCGGGATGAAGATGCTCGGCAGCTACCTCGCCAAGCGCAAGGACAAGATGGCCGAGAAGGCCGAGCGGGTCGCCGCGAAGGTGAAGAAGAAGGTCGGGAAGATGAAACGCAAGCTCGAAGAGGAACTGGAAGACGAATCCGAAGACCTGATGTGAAGGAACGCCCCGGCCCCGGCCGGGGTTTCGGTTTTTCCCGCGGAAACGCTATACTCTCGGGGGAAGATTCACGAAGAAGCCTATGCAGACCCAGCACGGATTGCCGGCCATCAGCTGCCGGGAGTTGAGGAAGATCCAGGAGAACGGGAAGGAGCATGTCCTGATCGATGTCCGCGACGCCGCCGATTACGAGGCGGGCCATGTCGAGGGCTCGATCCATGTGCCGCTGCGCGAGCTCGAAGGCAACATCGAATCGCTCGTGCCGCACAAGGACGCCTATGTCATCGTCATCGGCGAGGAGCGCGGCCTGGCGCCGGAGACCTACGAGCAGCTCAAGGCCAAGGGCTATTCCAACGCGGAATTCCTGCTCGGCGGCTTCGACGAATGGTGCAAGCCGGCGGAACCCGACATCGCCGACCTCAAGGAGGACGCGGAGATGGAGAAGGAGATCGCCGAAGACCGCGCCCAGCACGGCGAGGACCTCGACGATGTCGAGCAGGGGACGCAGGACGAGCCGTTGATGTAGAAAGCCCCCGTAATCATTGGCTCACTTGCGGAAGAGTTGCTATACTGCCTTTGTTACTAAGACTTATCCACATAGAGATTCGTATGGCGAAGATGTCCAAGTCCCAGGTCGTGGCCGCGATGGCCGAGAAGTGCGGCCTCTCCAAGAAAGATGCCGGCATGTTCCTCGAGAACCTCGCCAAGCTGGCCGAGACCGAGGTCAAGAAGGCCGGCGAGTTCGTCCTCCCGGGCTTCGGCAAGCTCGTGAAGATGCACCGCAAGGAGCGCATGGGCCGCAACCCGGCCACCGGCCAGCCGGTCAAGATCGCCGCGAAGACCGTCGTGAAGTTCCGCCTCGCCAAGGCGATGAAGGACTCGGTCCTGTAAGGAACAGAAAAGCCCCGTGCCGAAAGGCGCGGGGTTTTTAGGTCTTGGAGCGCTTCGTCCCCGGCCGTCGGGACCGAGGCCTCGGCAGGGCGGGGAGCCACTCGTACTGGCCGTTCGAGCGGATGAGCACGCGGTGCTCGCGCGTCGCGTTGCGCGGGACCTCGAGCCAGAGCGCCGCGAGGGCGTTGCGGAGGCCGGCGGCCGTGCTGGGCGTCACGCGGCCGTCGATCTCGGCGTAGAGGAGCGGGCCCTTGGTGGCCCCCACGGCCTTCTCGAAGAAGGTCGCGATCTTCTCCCGTTCGTCGCGCTTCTGGGTGATCTGGAGCGCGATCGGTTCGTAGAAGCCTCCGATCGGCTTGATCTCGTGGATGAGCGCGTCGATCTTGTGGACATGGTCGAGCAGCGGCGAAGTGCCGAAGCGGACGCGCTGGTGGCCGAGATGCCGGGTGAGCTCGCGCTCGGTGACGATGCCGGTCGGGGCGGAGCGGCGGTTGCGACGATTTCGCGCCAAGGTGCGCCTCCTTCAAGGGACTGGCATCACTCTACAGGATTGACGGCGGCGAAAGGAAGCGGTAGCCTGGGGAAGCCCTTTTCA
>DYFX01000024.1:0-3256 GCA_020724945.1 Candidatus Paceibacter sp. | reverse complement strand
ATCCGGACGATCGGAAAGGCCCGACGCTGCGCCGGGAGACGATCGTTCCTCCGGGCTCGGTCGACCTCTATTCGCACTACAAGACGCTCCGCGAGAACGACGGCCAGCTCATCCGCTGGGAACGGCTGCCCGAGCAGGGCGTCCTCACCGGCGTCTGCGCCGGACTGGCGCGGCGCTTCGGCATGAAGCCGTGGAAGGTGCGCCTGGCGTTCGCGCTCGGCGCGCTCCTGTTCGCCGGCCTCACGATCGCCTACTACCTCCTGGCGACGATCTTCGTCCGCCCGTGCCGGGGACTGACCCCCGGGCCCATCGACGACCGCATGGCTTGACCGTGCGGTCTTTTCGTCCTAGGCTTCCGCCAGCACCTTCAACCAAGGAGTCTGGAATGGCATCCGTCAATCCGCTCGCGCGCGCCAACCGCGAGCTCAAGAAGTACCGCAACCTGCCCGGCGAGGGCATCGCGATGGGCGTCTGCGCCGGACTGTCGTACCGCCTCGGCGTGGCGACCTGGATCGTGCGCCTCGTCTTCGTCATCGCCCTCTTCGGCTACGGCGCCGGCCTCCTGGCCTACCTCCTGGTGGGCTGGCTGGCGCCGGACGCCGCGACGCCGGCCGACTACGGCAAGCGCACGGGAGGGGCGTGATGGACGCCGCGACGGGGACGGTCCCCGCGTCCGAACCCGCCCATGATGTCGTCGCGTCCTACGACCGGCTGACGGAGGACGAGCTCGGCAACCTCGGCATCGTGCTGGGGGCCTACCGCTCGTTCCGCGGCGACCGGCGCGGCCACATCGCCTATGTCAGCATGCCCATCACGAGCGGCAAGCGCTTCTACGACGCGCTCGCCGCCGAGGGCGTGGTCTCCGCCAAGGAGCTCGCCGAGAAGCGCGGCAAGGACGCGCTCTACGAGCTCGTCATCAAGCCGAACATCGCCGAGGGCGTCGCCCTGGCCGACCGGCTCGGCGAGGCGCGCAAGGACCTGCTCTTCATCGCGCCCTCGGTCTTCGAGGCCAAGCGGTGGCGCTGGTCGCAGGACGCCTACATGTCCCTCTGGTACCGCGTCATCGGCGAGCTCGCCGGGAAGCACTACCTGATGGACGGCTGGGAGTACTCGACCGGCGGCCTGCAGGAGGTGCTGTTCTCGATGCTGATGCGCTGGCGCGTCATCCGCAGCTACAATGTCCGCGAGGCCGCGCGCGAGTTCATGTTCAAGGACTTCCATCCCGGCATGGACGACCGCGCGCTCTTCGAGGAGGTCAAGAAGATGTGGGAGATCCGCGTCCACGAGGCCGACGGCGCGGAGGTGCGCCTCGACCAGGCGCTGGCGAATGCCGTCGCGGCCATCCGCGACCTGCAGGCCAGGGGCTTCGACGCCTCGGGCCTGATCGGGCCGGCCTGGCGCCTGTCGATGATCCCGTGGCGGAGCCCGTACTTCGGCGGCGCGTCGCCCGACGAGGGCGTGCCGGCCATGACGCCGCTCTACCTCGAGATGCGCGACGCCATCCGCGAGATCGCCTGCGCGGTCCCGGCATGAATGTCGCGCTGATCGGCATGTCCGGCGCGGGAAAGAGCGCCGTCGGGAAGCTCCTGGCGCGCGCGCTCGGCTACGGCTTCGTCGATGTCGACGCGCGCATCGAGGCGAAGGAAGGCGAGCCGCTCCAGGCCGTCCTCGACCGCCTCGGCGACGAGGCGTTCATCCGGGCGGAAGCCGGGTCGGTGCTCGCCCTCGCGGGCATCGACCGCGCGGTCATCGCACCGGGCGGCAGCGTCGTCTACGCCGCGGACGCGATGCGCTTCCTGAAGCGCGTCGCGATCGTCGTCTGGCTGTACGCGCCGATCGAGGCCATCGAGGCCCGCATCGACCCGTCGATGCGCGGCATCGTCGGCCTGAAGGGGAGGACCTTCCGCGAGCTCCACGACGAGCGCTTGGCGCTCTACGCCGCCGCCGCGGACCTCGCCGTCGCCGTGCGGGACCTCTCGGAAGCCGAAGCCGCGGATCTCGTCCTCTCCGCGCTCCGCGCCTCCGGCCGCAAGCTCTAAGACCCTCGCCGAGGGTCTTTTTTCGTCGTATACTGGCTTCCGTAATCCTTCATCCACCCGTATGGCCAAGGGCAACAACGCCCAACAGCGCGAGAAGAAGAAACCGAAGGCCTCGAAGAAGAAATAGGGCCGCACGCCTCCTCCGGGAGGCGTTTCTGTTACAATGCGGATATGAAGAAACTCCCCGCCATCGTGCTGGCCCCGGGCCTCGCCGCCCTCGCGCTGCTGGTCGTCTTGGGCGTCGCGACGCTTACGCTTCATGATGGGGCCTCTCCCAGGTCCCTCGCGCCCGAGCCGGACGCGCCGCCGCCCAAGCCGACCATCGATTTCGCCGACTACGACCGCCGCATGCGCCGTCTCGCGCATGTGCCGGAGACCGCCACCAACACCGACGGGCTCGCTTGGCCCGTCAGCGCCGCGTATCCCGAAGTCGGCGCCATCCTGCCGTTCAAGCGCATCGTCGCGTACTACGGCAACTTCTATTCGAAGGGGATGGGCGTGCTGGGGGAGTATCCGGAGGAAGTGATGCTGGAGATGTTCCGGAAGGAAATCGCCGCCTGGGAGGAAGCCGATCCGGAGACGCCCGTCATGCCCGCCATCGACTACATCGCCATCGTCGCCCAGGCCGGCGCGGGGAAGGACGGCATGTACCGCGCGCGGATGCCGCATACGGAGATCGACAAGGCCGTCGCGCTGGCCGAGAAGGTCGACGGCATCGTCATCCTGGAAGTGCAGGCCGGACTCTCCGATGTGATGACGGAAATCAGGACGCTCGAACCGTACCTCAAGATGCCGCAGGTGCATCTCGCCATCGATCCCGAGTTCGCGATGAAGCGCCGCAAGGCCGCGCCCGGCACGGTCGTGGGGACCGTCTCCGCCGCGGAAGTGAACGAGGCCATCGCCTATCTCTCGGACATCGTGCGCGCGGAGAACCTGCCGCCCAAGGTGCTCGTCGTCCACCGCTACACGCGCCCGATGGTCACCGAGGCGACGGACACCGAACCGACGCCCGAGGTGCAGGTCGTGATGGACATGGACGGCTGGGGCGGGATGTCGAACAAGCGCGCCACCTACGAGGCCTACATCGTCTCCGAGCCCGTGCAGTTCACCGGCTTCAAGCTCTTCTACAAGAACGACCGCAAGTGGGAGGGCTCGCGGCTCTACACCCCGAAAGAGATCCTGGAACTCACGCCGCAGCCGAGCTTCATCCAATATCA
>DYFX01000023.1:13923-15741 GCA_020724945.1 Candidatus Paceibacter sp. | reverse complement strand
GGAACGCGTCGCTGTCCGCGCCAGGATCCGCCAAGTCTCCGTCCCCACGATGGAGGGCGAGATCACCGTGCTGCCGGACCACCTCCCCCTGGTCGCCCCGATCCAGGCGGGCGAGCTTCGACTCGTCGATGAGGCGGGCGAGGAGATGCTGCTCGCCGTCTCCGGCGGCTTCGTGACGGTCCATCCGGGCAACCGCATCGCGATCCTGGCCGACACCGCCGAGCGCGCCGACGAGCTCGACTTCAAGGCCATCGAGGAAGCCATGAAGCGCGCCGAACAGGTCCTCGCCGAGAAGCATGACGACGAGGAACGCTTCGCCGACGCCACGGCCCATCTCGCCCGCGAGCTGGCGCGCTGGAAGGTCGTCCGCAAGCACCGCGAACGGCGCGGGATGCCGCATATCCAGCAATAAGAGATATCCCTCGCCGCGCGGCGGGGGATTTCGTTTCGGGACAAGGGCATTGACATCTCCTCCGTTCCGGCCTATCCTCGCGCCATCGGAGGACGCATGCGCGAGAAGAAGATCCTTTGGAAATCCGACCTCTGGACCGCCACCCTGGCGTTCGCCGCCATCTCGGCGGCCTGCCTCGCGTTCCTCGGCCTGCACCTCGCCAGGGGCGAATCAGGAGAGGCGTTCGCCATGGGCGTCGCGAGCGCCATCCCGCTCACGCTCACCCTGCTCTGCGCCTTCACCGACCGCGCCGGCGCCTTGGTCTCCGCGGTCCACCCGCATGTCGAACAGGACATGCTCGAGCGGAGCGGCGTCCTCGAGGAATCCTTCCTCAACCCGGATACCCCCGTGAACACGGAACGCATCGCGCGCTTCAAGGACAAGAAGCGTCCGACCGACATCGGCTGAACAGGCCGATTTTTTCGTACGCTTGACCGCCGTCGGGAGGGGGCGTATCCTGCAGGCTTCATGTTCCTTGGATCCACACCCGTTCCGCGAGGAGGACCGCTGATGCAGACGGAAAAGAAGAAGGGCGTCCGAGACGACGCCGCCGCGACCGCGCAGGCCGCCCACGCCACGATGTGCCGCACCACGGTCATCGCCAGCGCCGACGCCTACGAGGACCGCACCGCACGGCTCGTGGAGCTCGTGAAGGGGAGCGGCCACCGCGGCCGCTTCGACCTGCTGACGGTGCTCCGCCCCGAGCGGCTGACCCGCGACGCCCGCCTGTTCGACCAGGTCGCCAAGGACGCGGCGCTCGCGATCAGGCTCCATCACGGCGAGCAGATCCTCGTCGCCCTCTACGGCGACCCCCAGCCGATCGTCGCGGCGCTCAAGCGGCGACCGGAGTTCGAGGGCGGCGGCGTCGAGATCTCCGGCGTCGACCTGCGGCGCCCCGGACAGGGCGTCCCGCCCCAGTCGCCGATCCTCGCCGTCACCTGCATGGACTTCCGCCAGCACGACGACACGCTCCGCCAGCGCATCAAGGACGCCTTCGGGCTCCCGGCGATGCCCTCGATCTTCGCGATCGCCGGCGCCGCCAAGGAGCTCGTGGACGGCCTCCCGCGCGGCCGCCGCGTCATCGCGCGGCTCCGGAAGCGCGACGCCGAGCGCCCCATCGAGAAGATCGTCCTCACATGCCACACCGACTGCGGGGCGATGGGCGGCGACGCCGCTCCGGCGTTCTGCACGGACGGCCGCCCCGACCCCGAGCGCCAGCTCAAGGTCCTCGGCGAGTACCTGCGCGCCTCCGCCGCGTGCTTCCGCGCCGCGCTCCCGAAGGCCCGGGTCGAGACCGGCATCGTCCGCCTCAAGGACGGCCGCCTCGACGGCGTCCTCCCGGTCCGAGCCTGACCTCCGGCCCTCCC
>DYFX01000023.1:7960-13913 GCA_020724945.1 Candidatus Paceibacter sp. | reverse complement strand
TCCCTTGACAGGAGGGCCTTTTCAATCCCGGAACCGCTTGCTAGATTGTCCCGGTCATTCATCACCCGCGTATGCGCCACGACTGCTCGACCGTCATCTTCCATTGCATCGATTTCCGTTTCGCCGCGGACATCAAGGCGTACCTCGAGGACGAGAACCTGCTCGGAGACATCGATGTCGTCTCGATCGCCGGCTGCGTCAAGAACCTGGTCGACCCGGCCAAGGAGACCGACGCGGAATTCGTGATGCGCCAGCTGGACATCTCCAAGCGCCTCCACGGCGTCGGCCGCGTCGTCCTCATGAACCACCTGGACTGCGGAGCGTACGGCGGCCGCAAGGCGTTCGCGAGCGCGGCGGACGAGCATGCGCGCCACGCCGATGATCTGGAGAAGGCGAAGGCGATGATCCTCGCCAAGTACCCGGACCTCGAGGTGCAGAATGTCCTCGCGCACATCGGAGACGATGCCGCCATCCGATTCGAACGCCTGGAACGCGCGCTCGCCTGAACCCGAAAAGTAAAGACCCCGCCGCTCGAGATGAGGGCGGGGTTTCCGTTCGCGGAAGCGGTCTAGGAGGGGTCGAGGCGCCGCGTGAGCATCTCCTCGATCTCCTCGCGGCTGAAGGGCTTGCGGATGATCTCGTCGACATGGGCGGGCGGCACGACCAGTTCGCCGCCGGTGATCATCACCACCCAGCCGCGGTAGCCGGCGTAGGCGAGCCGGGAAGCGAGCTCCTCGCCGGCATACTCCGGCATGTCGCGGTCGGTGAGCACGAGGTGCGGCCAGCGTCCGTCGAGCGCGGCGAGCAACAGGTCGCGCGGCGACGAGAAGGCGATGACGGCGTCATCGGGGCGCAGGCGCCGCACGAGGCGCTCGAGGACGGTGCGGACACTCGCGTCGTCGTCCACCAGAAAGATCGTCTTGCTCATCAGGAACCTCCTTGCGGGGTGTCGGGGTGAAGTTGCCGCCGAAGACGGCGGACATGCTAGGATACCTTAAAATGACGCCTATGTCAATGGATGCCGAAGCGCTGTTGGAAGGACTGAATCCCGAACAGGAAGCCGCGGTCACCCACGGGGAGGGGCCGCTCTTGATCGTGGCCGGCGCCGGCACGGGCAAGACGACCGTCATCGCCAAGCGCATCGCCTGGCTCATCGCCACGGGCAAGGCCGGACCGGGGGAGATCCTGGCGCTCACCTTCACCGAAAAGGCCGCCTCCGAGATGGAGGAGCGCGTCGACAAGCTGCTCCCGATGGGCTATGTCGAGCTCTGGATCTCCACCTTCCACGCCTTCTGCGAACGCATCCTCCGCGAGCGCGGCATCGACATCGGATTGCCCGGCGACTTCCGGCTCCTCAACGAGACGGGCGCCTGGCTCATGGCGCGCCAGCATCTTTCCGAGCTCGGCCTCGACTACTACCGCCCGCTCGGCGACCCTTCGAAGTTCATCCACGACCTCCTGAAGCATTTCAGCCGCGCCAAGGACGAGATCGTCTCGCCGGAGGACTATGCCGCCTTCGCCGCCGGCGTCGCGCCCGAGACCCTGGAAGAGAAGGAGCGTTTCGAGGAAATCGCCCGCGCCTTCGCGGCGTACCAAAAGCTCCTCGTCGAGAACAAGGCGCTCGATTTCGGCGACCTCATCGCCTACAGCATCCGACTCCTCAAGGAGCGGCCGGCGGTGCTCGAGCTGTTCCGCAAGCGCTTCAAATACATCCTGGTCGACGAGTTCCAGGACACGAACTACGCGCAGTATGAGCTGGTGCGGCTCCTGGCGGGGGAGGACGGCAATGTCACCGTCGTGGGCGACGACGACCAGTCCATCTACAAGTTCCGCGGCGCCAGCGTCTCCAACATCCTGGGCTTCATGGACGACCACCCGAAGGCCGCGCAGGTCTTCCTGACGACGAACTACCGCTCCAAGCAGGAAATCCTCGACGCCAGCTACCTCTTCATCAGGCAGAACGACCCGAACCGCCTCGAGCACAAGCTCGCCTCCGGCAAGAAGGCGCTCTCGAAGCGCCTGAAGGCCGAGCGCGGCGCGGGGGCCGACATCGTGCGCCTCACCGGCGAGGACCTGCAGGCCGAGGCCGAGACGGTCGCCGCGGAGATCCGCCGCATCAAGGAAGAGGACGCATCGCTCGCCTGGAACGATTTCGCGATCCTGTTCCGCGCCAACAGTCACGCCAAGCCGTTCCTCGAAGCGCTCGCCCGCGAAGGCATCCCGCACCTCTATGTCGCCTCCAAGGGACTGTACGCCAAGCCCGTCATCCAGGACGCCATCTGCTACCTGAAACTGCTCGACAACTACCACGAGAGCCCGGCGCTCTTCCGCACGCTCTCCTGGAAGATCTTCGGCGTCCCCGAGAAGGACCTGGTCGCCCTCGCGCATGATGCGCGCAAGCATTCCCGTTCCCTCTGGGAATCGCTCCTCTCCGCCGGAAGCGCCTTCCCGCCGGAGACGCTCGCCGCCTTCCGGAAGGTCCGCGCGCTCATCGAGAAGCACTCCGAGCGCTCGGTCCGCACCGCGCCCTCGCGCCTGTTGAAGGAGATCTTCATCGACACCGGCTATTACGCCGATCTCGTGCTCGACGACGCTCCCGAGCGCCTCGAAGCCATCCGCTGCCTGAACGCCTTCGTGCGCGGCATCCAATCGTACGAGGAAGGGGAGCCCCGCCCGACGCTCCGCGGCTACATGCGCCAGCTCGACTGGGAGATCGAGTCCGGCGAGGAAGGCTCCGTACCGTTCGACATCAACGAAGGCCCGGAGACCGTGAAGCTGATGACCGCGCACACCTCCAAGGGACTCGAGTTCCCGACGGTCTTCGTCGTCCAGCTGGTCGACGGGCGCTTCCCGACGCGCAAGCATCATGAGGCCATCCCGTACCCCGACGCGCTGGTGAAGGAGACGCTCCCGACCGAAGGCGATCCGCACCTCGAAGAGGAACGCCGGCTCTTCTATGTCGCCTGCACGCGCGCCAAGGACCGGTTGTATCTCACCGGCGCGGAAGATGTCGGCGGCGCCCGCAAGAAGAAGCCGTCGCGCTTCCTGGCGGAGCTCGACGCCATCGAAGACGCCAAGAAGCTGACGCGCGAGCTCCGCGCCGCGGCCCCCTCGCCCTTCGCGGCCGAAGAGCCGGTCCCGGCCGACGCCGGAGCGTACACGCTCGAGATGCCCAAGGACTACAGCTTCTCCCAGCTCGCCGCCTTCGAGAACTGCCCCCTGCAGTACAAGTTCGCGCACCTGCTCAAGATCCCGACCATCGACAAGGGCCAGCTCAACTTCGGCAAGACCATCCACGCCGTCGCCGAAGCCTTCATCAAGGCCTATATGGAGCGTCCCGAGGCGCCCATGACCGAGGAGGAGGTCGTGGCGCTCTACGAGAGCCTTTGGGACGGCGCCTGGTACGAGGATCCCGTGCAGAAGACGCGCTACCACGACGCCGGCCGCGCCGCGGTGAAGCATGTGCGCACGCGCACGCTCGAGGAACGGCCGCAGCCCTGGCTGGTCGAATCGCCCTTCTCGATCAAGGTCGGCCCCTATACCGTCCGCGGCAAGATCGACCGCGTCGACAAGCTGCCCGACGGCCGCGCCGTCATCATCGACTACGAGACCGGCAAGGCGAAAGACGAGATCCCCGCCGAGATGAAGGCCCAGCTCGCCATCTACCAGCTCGCGCTCCATGACGTGCACGGCGCCGAAACGGCCGACATGCGCTTCTGGTTCGTGAACGACGATGTCGTGACGCCCGTCGAGCCGGCCAAGGATCTCGAGAAGGTCCGCGCCAAGCTCGAGGCGCGCATCACCGAGCTCGCCGCCTCGGACTTCGCGCCGACGCCGGGGGAACACACCTGCAAGTGGTGCGACTTCAAGGACATCTGCAGATATAAGGTGCTCTGATCCCCATGGCGTTCACCAAGATCGGGAACATCCTGCCGGCCTCGCTCGAAAAGAGCGGCGTCGCCCCCAAGCTCGCGAAAGCGCGCGTGCTTGCCGTCTTCGAGGAACGCGCCCGCGCCATCCTTCCCGAGGCCCTCGCGCACGCCTTCAAGACGCTGAAGATCGAGCAGGGGACGCTGACCGTCGCCTGCCGGAGCTCGTCGGCCGCGTACGCGCTCAAGGGCGGGGAGGCCGAGCTTCTCGAGGCGCTCGCCGGCACCGGCGTCGAACGCATCCGGTTCCTGCTCGCCCCTTGGAGATGACATCGCTTGCCCGACACGCTGCCGGTCGCACAGGCTGAGGCTGCGCTCCCTCTCGCGTGTCGGCCGCTCCTCCTTCGCGGCTGGGCAGGCCCAGCCTTGATGGCGGTTCAAGGAGTTTCGCGCGGTCGCGCGAAACGGGTATACTTTCGCATATGACCCTCCGCCAATATCTCTTCTGGATGGCCCTCGCCACGGCGCTGTGCTGGCTGGGCTGGGCATCGGTCGTCTGGACCATCGACCCCTCCGAGGCGCGCGCCCTCGGCCTCTTCCTCTTCTATGCCACGCTCTCGCTCGCGCTGATCGGCACCTTCTCGGTGACGGGGCTTTCCGTCCGCGCCCTCTTGCGCCGCCACGCGCCCATCACGCGCCACGCCGCCGCCTCCTTCCGCCAAGGCATCCTCCTGACCCTGCTGCTGAACGGCTCCCTGGCCCTCCAATCGCACTCCCTGCTGACCTGGTGGAACCTGCTGCTCTTCGTCGCGACCATGACCTTCCTGGAATTTTTCCTCATTTCGATCCGCACCGGGCGGTAAAATGCCGTAAGATACGCGGTTTTTGCGCGTCAAAGGAGGGTATGGTAAGGTTCGATTCCTAACGCCTAGGCAGTCCCCATGCTGAACAGCCTTTTCGGACGATTTTCCAAGGATCTGGGCATCGATCTCGGCACCTCTTCGACGCGCGTCTTCGTGAAGGAGAAGGGGATCGTCATCAACGAGCCCTCGGTCGTGGCGGTCAACACGCGCACGAGCCAGATCTTGGCCGTCGGCAAGGAGGCCAAGGAGATGGTCGGCAAGACCCCGGCGCACATCGTCACCACCCGCCCGCTGTCGAAGGGCATCATCTCGGACTTCGAGGTGACGGAGAAGATGCTCCGCTACTTCATCGAGAAGGTCCACCATGACGGGTTCACGGTCGTGCCGCGGCCGCGCATCGTCATCGGCGTGCCGCTCGAGATCACCGAAGTCGAACGCAAGGCCGTCGAGGACGCCGCGCTCTCCGCCGGCGCGCGCGAGGTCTTCCTCATCGAGAGCCCGATGGCCGCGGCCATCGGCGCCCGCCTTCCCATCGAGGAAGCCATCGGCAACATGGTGGTCGACATCGGGGGCGGCAAGACGGAGATCGCGGTCATCTCGCTGCGCGGCGTCGTCACCTGGAAGTCGCTCGCGATCGCGGGAGACGAGATGAACAAGAACATTGTTCAGTACGCGCGCGACACCTTCAACCTCCTGCTGGGCGAACACGCCGCCGAAGTCATCAAGTGCGCGATCGGTTCCGCCGCCGAACTCGAGGTCCCGCTCGAGTACGAGATGCGCGGACGCGACCTGCTGACCGGCCTCCCCAAGGAGATCATCGTCAATGACGCGCAGATCCGCGAGGCCATCCACCGCTCGGTGCGCTCCATCGTCGACAACATCAAGGCGACGCTGGAACAGACCCCGCCGGAGCTCGTGGCCGACATCTACGAGCGCGGCATCGTGCTCACGGGCGGCGGCGCGCTCCTCAAGGAGCTCGACAAGGTCATCTCCAAGGCGGCGGAGATCCCGGTCCGCATCGCCGACGACCCGCTCACCTGCGTCGTCCGCGGCACCGGCATGCTCCTCGAGAGCCCGGAACTGCTCAAGACCATCGCCTTGCCCTCGGCATCCGAAGCCACCGCCAGGGCCTAAGGAAGGCTCATGACGCCGCTCACGCGTTCCCGCCTGACGATCCTGACCGTCGCCGCCGGCGGTTTCTTGTTCTTCCTGCACCTGCTC
>DYFX01000023.1:0-7950 GCA_020724945.1 Candidatus Paceibacter sp. | reverse complement strand
GTCCTGACGGACGCCGAGACCTGGGTGATGCGGAAGCTCTCCGGGCAGGAAGCCCGCCTCGCGGAGGCGGCCGGTTCCATCCGCCAGACCTTCGGGGCGCCCCTGCGCGTCGGGGAGATCGTGAAGGAGAACGAGCGCCTGCGCGCCGACAACGCCGCCCGCGATGTCGAGATCGCGCGCCTCACCGCCGTGCGCGAGGAGAACGACGAGTTGCGCTCCCTCCTCGGATTCACCGAGAAGCAGCGGACGGCGCCCGTCATCGCCCGGGTCCTGGCGCGCACGCCCGAGGCCGGCGCCCACACCATCCTGCTCGATCGAGGATCCGACGACGGCGTGGCCGTCGAAATGCCGGTCATCGCCGCCGGCGGCGTGCTGATCGGCAAGATCTTCAAGGTGGACCGCGCCAGCTCCGTCGCGCTGCTCCTGACCGACACGCGCAGCCGCGTCGGCGCCTCCGTGCAGAACGCCGACCGCACCCAGGGCCTGGTCCAGGGCGAGCGGGGATTGAGCCTCGAGATGCGGCTCATCCCGCAGAACGAGGAGATCAAGGTCGGCGACCTCATCGTCACCTCCGGCATCGAACCGCTCACGCCGCGCGGGCTCGTGCTCGGGCGCGTCGAGGAGGTCCAGACGCAGGAAAAGAACCCGTTCAAGAAAGCGCTCATCACGAGCCCCGTCGCCTATGACCGGGTCAGCGTGGTGGCCATCCCGTTCCCGTAGCATGCTTTCCGCCCTCGTCATCGCCCTCCTCGCCTTCGCGACCGCGATCTTCCAGATCGCGTTCCTTTCGCAGCTGCCGTTCCCGTTCTCGGCCGTCTCGTTCCCGCTGCTCGCGATCGCCTACGGCATCGTGCGCGACCGGCCGCTGCTCGCGGTCGGCTGGGCGCTCGTCGCGGGCGTGACGCTCGACCTGCACGGATTGCTCGGTTTCGGCGCGGAACCCCTGGCGCTGTTCGCCTCGTTCTTCGCGGCGCGGTTCCTCTTCCTCCGCGTGCTGACCAACGCCGGAGCCGGGGCGCGCTTCCTGCTGGCGGCGGCGGTCGCCGTCATCCACTGGTTCACGCTCGCCGCCGTCGACGGCGCGCGCGTCCTCTTCGGCGCCGTGCCGATCCTCGTCGACCTGTCGGCCGGTTCGCTCCTGGCGCCGCTCCGCCAAGGGTTCGTCAACGGCGCGCTCCTCCTGATCGTCTTCGGCGTCGAGGAGGCCGTCCGCCGCCGCTTCAGCCGCGCATTCCTCTCGCATGCCGCATCGCCGCACGCTTTTTCCTGATGTCGACGGCGAGGGCCACGGACTCGTCGATCCGATCGTCATGACGATCGACGAGACCGCCGGCGGCCCCGTGACGGAAGCCTCGGGCGACCATCCGCTCGGCCACCACGGCTTCATCGGCACCTCGCTCACGCCCCGCCGCCTCGGGGCGGCCTTCGGCGTGTTCTTCCTGATGCTCGCCGGACTCGGCGCGCGCGCCGGATACCTCGACCTCCACAAGGGCGCGGACTACCGCTCGCTGGCCGAAGGCAATCGCCTGCGCATCGCGGCCGTGCCGTCCGAACGCGGCGTCATCCACGACCGCAACGGCGTGCTGCTCGTCCGCAACGTGCCGGCCTTCACGCTGACGGTCACGCCCGCGGACCTCCCGCGCGACGCCAAGGAACGCGCCGATCTCGTCGTCCGCATCGCCGAATCCGTCGGCATCACGCCGGTCGATGTCGAGAAGGCGCTCCGCAACTATCCGTCCAACCTCGCCTCGCCGGTGCCGATCAAGGAGCACCTCGCATACGAGCAGGCCGTGCGTCTCGAGATCGCCAGCGGCCACATGCCCGGCGTCGCCGTCCGCGCGGGCACCAAGCGCGAGATCCTGCTCCAGCCGGAAGGCGTCGCCGCGCCGATCATGAGCCTCTCGCATGTCATCGGGTACCAGGGCCGCATCAACGAGGCGGAGTACGCGCGCTTGCGCGACGCCGGCTATCTCCCGACCGACGCCATCGGCAAGTCCGGCGTGGAGGCGTCCTATGAGACGGAACTGCGCGGCACCTACGGACGCAAGCAGATCGAGGTCGACGCCTTCGGACGCGAGCAGAAGATCCTCGCCTCGGACGACCCGGTGCAGGGCATGGATGTGACGCTCGCCATCGACGCCAAGCTCCAGGCGGAAGCCGAACGGTCGCTCAAGGCCTCGGCGGGGCTGAACGGCCGCGGCCGCGCGTCGGCGGTCGCCATGAACCCGAAGACCGGCGAGATCCTGGCGCTCGTGAGCCTTCCGTCCTACGACGCCAACATGTTCGCGCGCGGGATCAGCTAGAAGGAATACAAGGACCTCCTCGACGATCCGAACCAGCCGCTCTTCCCGCGCGCCGTCTCCGGCCATTTCCCGCCGGGATCGACCGCCAAGCTCGTCATCGCCGCCGCCGCGCTGGCCGAGGAGCTCGTCTCGCCAGGCACGACCGTCCGCTCGACCGGCGGCATCCGCTACGGCGCCTGGTTCTTCCCGGACTGGAAGCCTGGCGGCCACGGCATCACGAATGTCGTGAAGGCCATCGCGGAGTCGGTCAATACCTTCTTCTACGCGGTCGGCGGCGGCTGGGAGCATATCGAGGGCCTCGGCATCGCGCGCATCGGCGAATACTACCGGAAGTTCGGCGTCGGAGAGCGTCTCGGCATCGACCTGCCCGGCGAGGGGAAGGGCTTCGTCCCGGACGAGGCCTGGAAGGAGCGCGTGAAGGACGAACCGTGGTACATCGGCGACACCTACCATGTCTCGATCGGCCAGGGCGACCTGCTTTCGACGCCGCTGCAGGTCGCCGCCTGGACCGCCGTCTTCGCCAACGGGGGAGACCTCGTCACGCCGCATGTCGTGAAGCAGATCCGCTCCGACCGCACCATCCGCCGCATCGAACCCGAACCGGTCGCGCGCCAGGTCGTGGCGCCGGAGGTGGTCGAGGTGGTCCGCCGCGGCATGCGCGAGACGGCGCTGACCGGCTCCGCGCGCAGCTTGAGCACATCGGCGTGGGCCATGGCCGGCAAGACCGGCACCGCGCAGTGGCGCGAAGGCGAACCGACCCACGCCTGGTTCACCGGTTTCGCCCCGTACGACGACCCGGAGATCGTCGTCACCGTCCTGATCGAGGCCGGCGGCGAAGGATCGCGCGCCGCCACGCCCGTCGCGCGCGACATCATGGAGGCCTGGCTCCGGCCGCGGGACGAGGCCGTCCCGGCCCCCGTTCCGCCGGCCCCGGCGGCCGCCGTCGCCGCCCCTGTCGAGCGCCCTCCGGCCGAGGACGCTCCGGTTGACGCGGCCACTTCCACGGACCTATAATGAGCGGAGCGATCGCGTATCGGTCGTGTTTTCTATGTCATCCTACGCCACCACCAAAGAAGGCCTCGAGAAGCTGAAGGCGGAGCTCCATGAGCTCAAGCATGTCCGCCGCTACGAGATCGCCGACCGCATCGCCAAGGCCAAGGAGCTCGGCGACCTTTCGGAGAACGCCGAATACCACGACGCCAAGGACGCCTTGGCGTTCCTTGAAGGACGCGTGCTGGAACTCGAGGACTTCATCGCCAAGGCCGTCGTGACCGTGCCGACGGATACGGAGGTCGTGAACATCGGATGCAAGGTCCGGTGCGAAGCCGGCGGCAAGACGAGGGAATACCACATCGTCGGCCCCAAGGAATCCGAACCGTCGGCCGGCAAGATCTCCAACGATTCCCCGATCGGCATCGCCCTCCTCGGCCGCAAGAAAGGGGAGTCGTTCGAGCATGTCCTGCCGAACGGCGCCAAGCTGGCCTACACGATCATCGACATCACCTGCTGATATGCTTGAAGAGGAAATCGTCCGTCGCGAGAAGGTCGCCAAGCTCCGCGAAACCGGCATCGACCCGTACCCGCCCTCCACCGCCCGCGACGCCACCTGCGCCGAGGCGGTTTCGCGTTTCGACGCCTGGAGCGCGGAAGGGAAGGTCCTCACGCTGGCCGGACGCCTCCGCTCCATCCGCGCCCACGGCGGCGCCGCCTTCGCCGACCTGACCGACGAATCCGGCAAGCTGCAGCTGCACATCAAGAGCGATCTCATCGGCGAAGACGCGTTCGCCCTCTTCGCGTCGATGATCGACCTCGGCGACTTCATCGAAGCCTCCGGCACCCTTTTCGTCACCAAGCGCGGCGAGAAGACGCTCGAGGTGAAATCCTGGAAGCCGCTCGCCAAGGCGCTGCTCCCGCTCCCCGAGAAATGGCACGGCCTCTCCGATGTCGAGGTCCGCTACCGCAAGCGCCACCTGGATCTCGTCGCCAACGAGGAGGTCCGCAACCTCTTCCGCACGCGCAGCCGCATCGTGCAGGCCATCCGCGAAGTCCTGCACCGCGAGGGGTTCATGGAAGTCGAGACGCCCATCCTCCAGACGCAGGCCGGCGGGGCTTCCGCGCGCCCGTTCGTCACGCACCACAACGCGCTGGATCTCGACCTCCAGCTCCGCATCGCGCCGGAGCTCCACCTCAAGCGCCTCATCGTCGGCGGCTTCGAGAAGGTCTTCGAGGTGGCACGCTGCTTCCGCAACGAAGGCATCAGCTTCCAGCACAATCCCGAATTCACGCAGGTCGAGTTCTACTGGGCCTACGCCACCTATGAGGACCTGATGGCGCTCACAGAGCGCATGGTCTCCGAGATCGTCACGAAGGCGCTCGGCCGCACGACCGTCGAACGCGACGGCGTCACGCTGGACTTCTCCGGACCGTTCCCGCGCCGCACCTTCTACGACCTCGTGAAGGAAGGCACCGGCATCGACCTCGCCAAGGTCCGCACCGAAGCCGACCTGAAGGACGCGATGGAGGAGAAGAAGCTCAAGATCGATCTCGACGGCCTGTACGGCTACGGCGAGACGGTCGACGCGCTCTATAAGGCGTATGTCCGGCCGCACATCGTCCAGCCGACCTTCGTCATCGACTACCCGGCCGAGATGATCCCGCTCGCTAAGCGCAAGCCCGACCAGCCCGACCGCATCGCCACCGTCCAGCTGCTCGTGCAGGGCATCGAAGTCACCAAGGCCTATAACGAGCTGAACGACCCGCTCGAACAGGAAGCGCGCTTCGCCGAGGAGGCGAAGAAGAAGGAGGCCGGCTCCGGCGAGGCCATGCCCGCCGACGCCGACTTCGTCGAGGCGCTCAAATACGGCATGCCGCCCACGGCCGGCTTCGGCATGGGCATCGACCGCCTGACCGCGCTGCTCACCGGCGCCCATTCCATCAAGGAGGTCATCCTGTTCCCGACGCTCCGGCCCGAGCAGGAATCGCACGAAGATGGCGCGTAAGACCCTCGTCACGCACATCATCCCGCACCTCGACGACATCGCCGCGCTCTGGCTGCTCGTCCGCTTCGACCCGTCCGCCAAGCGTGCGCCTTTGAGGTTCGTCGAGACCTCGCCGGAAGGCGTGAAGCTCCCGAAGGGCGCCGTCGGCGTCGGCATCGGCCGCGGCATCTACGACGAGCACAAGGGCGACAAGAAGGACAGCGCCGTCAGCCTCGTCTGGAAGGACCTGAAGCGCAAGGGCCGGACGCCGAAAGGCCTCCGCGGCGCGGCGCTCGCCGCGCTGGTCGATTTCGTGCGGCCCGGCGACATGGGCGAATACATCGGCAAGGAAGGTCCCGGCATCGCCATGGCCACCACGCTCCGGGCGCTGGCGAAGCTCCCGGGCGAAAGCTCCGAGAGCGCCACGCTGGTCGGCTTCCGCCTGCTCGACGCCATGCTCGTGCTCTACGAGGAGCGCGCCAGGATCGACGCCGCCATCCGGCGCGGACGGAAGTTCGCGACGAAGTGGGGGAGAGGCATCGGCATTTCCGTCGAGGCCGTCCCCGGCATGGTCTCCGGCCGCATCGCCGAGCTCGGCTACGCGATGGTGGTGCTCCGCTATCCCGCGAACGGTTTCCTGCATGTGCGCGCCACGCCCGGCACCCGCGTCGACCTCTCGAAGCTCGCCAAGCTCGTGATGAAGAAGGAACCGAAGGCGCGCTGGTACCTGCACCACTCCAAGAAGATGCTGCTCCAGGGCGATTGGATCGCCCCGATCTCGACGCGGACCAAGTACGGCGTGGCCGACATGATCCGCCTCATCCGGAAGCTCTATGCCTAAGGCCATCGCCTTCGGCACCTTCGACGGCTTCCACCCGGGCCACAAGCACTATCTCGACAAGGCCGCGTCGTACGGCGACCTGACCGTCGTCGTCGGCCGCGACGCCACCGTCTACAAGGTGAAGGGCCGCCTGCCGATCCGGAACGAGGACGAACGGCTCGCGGCGCTGAAGAAGGCCGGCTATGACGCGCGGCTCGGTTCGCTGACCGACCGCTACACCGTGCTGGCGGAGATCCGTCCGGATTTCATCTGCCTCGGCTACGACCAGCAGGCCTTCACCGGCAGGCTCGCGCAGGCCTGTTCAGCCATCGATTTGTCCGCTACCATCGTGCGTATCGACGCCTATAAGCCGGAAACCTATAAATCGTCCTTGCTCGACCGCCATGAAGCTCCTGATCGGGACATCCAACCCGGGAAAAGCCGCTGAACTCTCCTCCTATATGGGCGAGCTCGGCTTCGAGATCGTCACCCTGGCGGACCTGGCCATCGCTTCCGTGGAAGAGACGGGGGAGACCTTCGAGGAGAACGCCGTGCTGAAGGCCAGGGCCTACGCGGCCGCCTCCGGGCTCCCGACCCTCGCCGACGACGCGGGACTCGAGGTGGATGTGCTGGGCGGCGCGCCGGGCGTACGCACCCACCGCTGGCTCGGAGAAGATGTCACCGACCTGAAGCTCTTCCTCGCCATCCTCGACAAGATGCGCGGCGTGCCGATGCCGAAACGGACCGCCCGCCTCAAGGTCGTGCTCGCGCTGGCGACGCCGGACGGCCGGGTCATGACCGCCACGCGCGCCGCCGAAGGCAAGATCGTCGAGGAGCAGGACGCGCGTCCCGACAAGCTCGTGCCGGGCTATCCCTTCAAGAGCCTCCTCATGCTCGACGGCATCGCCAAGCTCTACTGCGACCTGACGGAGGAGGAGCACCGCGCCATCAATCACCGACGCCTCGCGGTCCAGGATCTCCTGCCGCATCTCGAAGCCGTCGCGCAACACGCCTGATATGATCGACATCAACCTCATTCGGGAGAATCCTGAACTCGTGAAGAAGGGCGCGGCCGCCAAGCGTTCCGATGTCGACATCGACAAGCTTCTGTACGCCGACGAGCAGCGCCGCAAATTGATCGGCCAGATCCAGGAATTCCGCGCCGCGCAGAACGCGGCGGGGGAGCGCATCGCCAAGGAGGCGGACAAGGACGCCAAGACGAAAGCCGTCGAGGAGATGCGCGACCTCAAGGAGAAGATGAAGCTGCTCGAAGCGGAGCTCGCCGAGGCGGAGACGACCCTCCATGCCCTGCTGTCGCTCGTGCCGAACATGCCGTCGGAGGACACGCCGGTCGGTCCGGACGAGTCCGGCAATGTCGTCATCCGCACGGTGGGGGAGCCGACCAAATTCGATTTCCAGCCCAAGGACCATGTCGAACTCGGCGAGGCGCTCGGCCTCATCGACAACGAGACGGGCTCCGAAGTCGCCGGCGCACGGTTCACCTACATCAAGGGCGACCTGGCGCTCCTGCAGAACGCCCTGCACCAGCTGGCCTTTTCCATCCTCACGGACGAGAAACTGCTTTCGGTCGTCATCAAGGAAGCCGGCTTGGATGTGCCGACCAAGCCGTTCGTGCCGGTCATCCCGCCGCTCATGATCCGTCCGGAGGTCTTCCAACGCATGGCCCGCCTCGAGCCGCGCGAGGAGCGCTATCACATCCCGTCCGACGACCTCTTCCTGATCGGCAGCGCGGAGCACACGCTCGGCCCCATGCACATGGACGAGACCTTCGCCGAGCGCGACCTCCCGCGCCGCTATGTCGCCTACACGCCCGCCTTCCGCCGCGAAG